>DATAGL010000998.1:0-3435 GCA_036263755.1 Chitinophagaceae bacterium
ACAGCATGCTGGAACTGCTCTGGCATATGGTGCTGTGGCGGGAGTTCACCATCAGCCGCATGGTGCCTGATGAGCGGGACGAACGCTATTTTGAAACCAACGACTGGAGGGTGCTGGACCCGGCCGATACCGGCCTGTGGACCAAAGGCCTGCAGGAGCTCGACCGCACGCAGGAAACACTTGTTTCGGTTTTACGCCGGCAATCCGACGACCTGCTCGGACAGGTGGTGCCCGGACGCGCGTATACATTCGACCACCTGCTGAATGGCATGGTGCAGCACGACATCTACCACGCAGGGCAAATAATTTACATTCAAAAATTGCTTCATAGGTAACGCGTACCGGTAACCGGAACGCCCCTTTCCAGGGTGCAGGGCAGGGTGCGGAACTGAAAGAAACAAAAAGGTATGAAATGACAAAACCCGCTACTGCAGCGGGTTTTGTCGTTTTATTTATATCTGCGCCATCAGCGCCTCATCTGCGAAATCTGTGATAAAGAAAAGGCCTGCCCTAAAAAGAGCCGGCCGTTGCTAACCTATGAAAAACACCAAGTTCAAATATAGATGAAAAAGTGTTCTTCTGCAACAGCCCGCTTCGTCTTTTCTTTACAGGCCCGGTATCAGTCCGCCCGACCTTTTGTTCAGCGGTCCGTTGCCCCGGCCTTTCATGCGCTCTTCCCGGAGGTTGCGCAGTCCGTTGATGAATTCCTTTTCCGCATCAAACACTTCGTTGCCCCGTTTCTCGCCCAGTATGTCGCGGAACTGGTTCCGGTAATTCAGTTTGAGTTCGGCGATCTTCTGGTTGCGTACCAGGGCATCGCTTTTATATTTTTGATTCGTATTGCGCAGCTCATTGAAGTAGTTGAGGAACACCGGCTCAAAGCGTTCGGCTTCTCCTTTGGAGATGTTCAGGCGCTTCTGGATGAACTCCACCATTTTTTCGCGCACCTGGCTTCCGCGCTCGTCGTCGTCCTGCCCGAAGGCAGACCCGGTCAGCACAAGCAGGAAGGTGCATATGTGTAAAAATCTTTTCATAATCTACAGATTAGGGGGTCTTCTTAATTGATCAACAGCTCTTCTTCTTCCGGCAGCTGGCTCAGGAAGGCATCGATCTCGCTTTTCGGGATGTCCTTTACCAGCTTACGAACCTCGTTCCAATTCTGGGCCATTTCTTTTCCTTCGGTCACCGGGAGGCCGGTTTCCTCGATAAAAGCGTTCAGTTCCTGGGTGCTGACGTTCTGCAGCTTGTTCGAAACCCATTGTTCGGCCGAAGGAGCGGCATCGGTGCCGGAAGGGCGGCTGCCGAGGTACATCCAGGCACCGAGTGCGAGGGCACCTGTTACCACCGCCGCGGCGGCATAGCGCAGGAACGTACGGGGGAAGGAGACTACCTTGGCTCCGGAAGGGCGCACCCGTTCCAGTATCTGTTGGGGGAGTTGCTCGAAATAACCGGCCGGAACCGTATACGGTACCGTCCGGTCTGCTTGGCGCAGCAGGGAAGGCAGTTCTTCGCCGGAAGGCAGGCTGCTCAGTTCGTTGAAATAACCGTCGGGAACCGAAAAGGGCATTTTTTTGGGCAGGCCGGCCAGCAGCGGGGAAAGGGCTTCCAGTTCCCCTGCGGGATCGGCGGCCTTTTCGGCTGCACGGATCCGCCGGAGCACCGCCTCGGCCAGCCCTTCAAAATACCCTGCGGGTACGGCATAGGGGGTGGGGAGGGGGCCGCCGGGCAAGGTGCTGCCCAGTTCCTGCAATTCGTTCCATATGGGATTCCGGTAATTCATGTACAGTGTTAAGACGGGAAACGGGTCCCGAAGTTTAATGGTTCCGGATATAATCCTCTATTTTTTTTACCGCGTGATGGTAACTGGCCTTCAGGGCTCCTTCGCTCGTTTCCAGTACGCGGCTCATTTCCTCATAGGGCATTTCATCGTAATACCGGAGACTGAAAACGATCCGCTGCTTTTCCGGCAGTTGCTGGATGGCCAGCTGCAGTTTCCACTCCAGCTTGTTCGCGTCAAAGTCCCGGTCGGCGCGGATCTTGTTCTCGAGCCCGCTTTCCACGTCGGAGAGCGAAACCGCTGAGCGCTTTTTCTGGTTTTCCAGGAAGGTAAGCGACTCGTTGGTGGCGATCCGGTACAGCCAGGTGTACAGCTGCGAGGCCTCACGGAAGTTTTCCAGCCCGTTCCACACGCGGATGAACACGTTCTGCAATACGTCGTTTGCGTCGTCATGATCCACCACCATCCGCCGGATGTGCCAGTACAGCTTTTCCTGGTACTTCCGGATGATCTTGGTAAAGGCGGGCTCCCGGGTTGCCGGCTCGCGGAACTCCGCTAACAGCTCGGCATCGGATCTGTCGGTTACAGCCATGATGCTTGTTTTTTCATATTTTGGATTTTCCACTTGCGTCAGGGGCCTAAAGATAGTTTTTCAAGCGAGATTTTTTCAACCGGCCGGAAGAGAATTCAGCCTTTTCCCCGGGAGGGGTTTGAACCACAAAGACACCAGGGCACAAAGGTGAAGATTATAACAGAGGCTTTCCGATGTACGGTGTTGGATGTACGGTGTACGATGTGATGGGACCGCACCAGCATACGTACAAAGGCATCTGCGTCATCTCCCCTGAATCATCTGCGCCCTCTGTGATAAAAAAAGCTGCAGACTCAAATGCCTGCAGCTCAAAGCTCATAGCTACTATTTAACTTATCAACGATTCAACTTATTCAACTCCAAAATCCGAATTCCCAACTCCTAATTCCCTTTCCTCGCCAGCACCCGCTCCGCAGCAGCCACGATATCAGGTACGTCCAGTCCGTACTTCTTCAGCAGCTGGTCGGGCGTACCGCTTTCGCCGAAGGTGTCTTTCGTACCGATGTATTCAATGGGAATGGGGAACTCCGTAGCGGCTACCTGGGCGATGGCGTCGCCGAGGCCTCCGATGATATTGTGCTCCTCGGCGGTTACCGCGCAGCCCGTTTTGCGGATGGAGGCCAGAACGGCTTCGCGGTCCAGCGGCTTGATGGTGTGGATGTTGATCACTTCCACGCTCAGGCCACGCTCTTCCAGGGCGATGCCCGCCTGTACGGCGTTCCATACAAGGTGGCCGCAGGCAAAGATGGTGAGGTCGGTGCCTTCGGAAAGGCGCTGGGCCTTGCCGATCACGAAGGGCTCGTCGGCCTTGGTGAAAATGGGCCAGCTCGGGCGGCCGAAGCGCAGGTACACCGGGCCTTCATATTCCGCCACGGCCAGGGTGGCCGCTTTGGTCTGGTTATAGTCGCAGGGAACGATCACGGTCATGTGCGGCAGCATCTTCATCAGGCCGATGTCTTCGAGGATCTGGTGCGTGGCGCCGTCTTCACCGAGGGTCAGGCCGGCGTGGGAAGCGCAGATCTTTACATTCTTGCCGCTGTAGGCGATGCTCTGGCGGATCTGGTCG
>DATAGL010000999.1:0-1672 GCA_036263755.1 Chitinophagaceae bacterium
GTACCGGATAAAGTATACATCTGGTCCTGTTCAGGACCGCCATCGTCATCGCCGCAGCCGGCAGTGGCAAAAAGAAGGCAGGCACCCAGCAGCCACCGCAGCCGGGAAAGGGAAAACACATTCATGGTCGTATATTTAAGGTTATAAAAAAATCAGTTGCAGAACGTTCCATCCGGTCCCCGACACATCCTTATAATTGGTGCCACATCCGGAATCGGTTACACACTGGCTCAACAATACTTGGTCAACGGCCACCATGTGGGTGTAACCGGACGCCGCAGGGAAATCCTGAATGATCTGGAAAAGCGTTTTCCGGGACAGGTATCGGCAGCCCCTTTTGATGTGACCCGGCCGGGCGTGACAGAAGAGTTGGCAGACGTGGTGCGCCGGATGGGAGCGCTGGACCTTTTTGTATACAATGCCGGCTGCGGCGAACCTTCCGAAGTGCTAGATACGGATGCAGAACTCCGGAAGGTGCATACCAACGTAACCGGATTTACCGAATGCATGTGCTTTGCCTTCGGCTACTTCTCCCGGCAGGGTCAGGGTCATATTGCGCTTACTTCCAGCGTGGCCGCCCTGCGCGGCAACAGCTGGACACCCGCCTACAGCGCCAGCAAAGCGTTTATGAGCAATTATGCAGAAGGCCTGCGCATCAAGGCCCGGAAATCGGGCAAAGCCATAGCCGTTACCGATATCCGGCCGGGGTTTGTTGCCACCAAGATGGCCAAAGGCCCCGGGCAGTTCTGGGTGGCGCCCCCGGAAAAAGCCGCCCGGCAGATCCGGGCCGCCATCGACCGGAAGGCCCGTGTCGCTTATGTTACCCGGCGCTGGCGGCTGGTGGCGCTGTTGCTGCGCTGCCTGCCCTATGCCGTGTACCGCCGGATTGCGTAAATGTTAAAAGGAAAGGCTCCGGTTTCCTTTTCTGTGCAATTTGCCCCACTTTTACATCGTTAAGGCATCTATTGAACCAGCGATTATTTTTGTATGAACAATACGCTATCCATGTCCGCAGATTTTGAAAGGCAAAAGAACATGCAGGCGACCGCCATTACCGGCGGTGTGGCCGGTGCCCTGCTGCTGCTGTGTTTCCTCCTTAAATGGTCGCTGCCCACCGTTGCCCAGGAAGAACTGGCCGAAGTAATGGAAGTAAACCTCGGCTCCTCGGACGCCGGTTTTGGTTCCGACCAGCCCATGGAGCCCGGCGATCCGGCTCCTGCCCAGCAGGTAGCCTATACCCCGCCTCAGCCCACTCCGGCAGTGGAAGAAGAAGCCCGCGATGTCAATACCGACGATGGCGATAACGACGCCCCGGTAATCCGCAAACCGGTCAATGCAAAACCGGATGCCCCGAAGATTGATGCGGAAACAAAAACGACCCGCACCCAGCCCACCACGCAAACGGCTGCGGTTACCCCCGCTCCCGCCCGGCCGAAGGCCGTTTTGGGACGGACCGTGGGCGGCACCGGCAACGGCGGTAATGGAGCCGACCGGTACGAGCCCGGCGGCAACCAGGGGATTGCAGGCGGCACCGGCGACCAGGGACGCCCCGGCGGCGATCCGAACGGGCGCGCCTACAGCGGAACGCCGCGTAACCTCGCCTCCCGGATCGTAAGTATCCCCCCGCAAAGTTTTGTGGATGATTTTAAAGAAAGCGGTAAGATCATGCTGG
>DATAGL010001000.1:0-3012 GCA_036263755.1 Chitinophagaceae bacterium
CCAGCAGCCCGGCAATGGCCAGCAGGATGATGGAGATGCGGCGGATGTTGTCGTTCAGGTTGGTCACCAGGTCGCGCGGGTAGAGCACGTCGGTCACGTTCACGTTCTGCTGCAGGGTGGCCTTGATCTTTTCCAGCGTATCCACGTGCAGGTATTCCTTCTTCAGGTTGAAGTTGATGCTGTTGGGCAGCGGGTTTTCGTCGAGCACGTTGGCCCAGTCCTCGTTGCCGTCGGCCAGGTACTTCTTCTTGGCCGCTTCCTTCGTTACGTACTCAAAGCGCTTCACATACGGCTGCGCCGCGATGTACTGTACCAGGTCGGCGCTGTCCTTCACGTTGGCCTTGTCGCGCAGGTGCACCCGTACTTCCACGTTTTCCTTGAAATAATCGCCGAGCTTGTTGGCATTGATGACGAGCCAGCCGACCACCCCCAGGAAAAACAGCACCAGGGTGACCCCCAGGATGGACATGAAGTAGGAGGGCTTTCCTCGCTTGGACGTTGCTTTGCCGAATTGAGCCATACGGTGGTTTTAAGAAGGGGAACAAAAATAATCGTTTGGGCCCATACCCGGGTCCCCGCCCATTAAAGCTTTGCTAAGATTAAAGGGTGAATGGTTTATTTTTGCGCTTCCCTAACGGTTGGTGCTTACTTATTATTGCAGGTCATGTTTCACGCAGAGCCGCAAAGAAGCGCAAAGGCGCAAGGGGATGCGCTGCGTCTTTGCGCTCCTTTGTGCCCTGGCGTGCAATGAAAAAAATATTTATGGAGTATAATTTCAAAGAGATTGAGCCGAAGTGGCAGCAGCGATGGGCTGAGGACAAGGTGTACGCCGTGCCGAATGATTCGGACAAACCAAAGTACTATGTGCTGGACATGTTTCCCTATCCCAGCGGGGCGGGCCTGCACGTAGGCCATCCGCTGGGCTATATCGCTTCCGACGTCTATGCCCGCTTCAAGCGGACCAAAGGCTTCAACGTACTCCACCCGATGGGCTATGACGCTTTCGGGCTGCCCGCCGAGCAGTACGCCATCGAGCACGGCGTACACCCGGCCAAAAGCACTGCCCACAACATCGCCACTTTCCGCAGCCAGCTCGACAAGATCGGGTTCTGCTACGACTGGAGCCGCGAGGTCAATACCTCCGACCCCAAGTATTACCGCTGGACGCAGTGGATCTTTCTCCAGCTGTTCAACGCCTGGTACAACCGCCAGGCCCGGCGCACCGAGCCAATCGAATCCCTCATCCAAATCTTTCAAACGGAAGGCAACGGGAACCACCCCATCCCCAACCCCCAATTCCAAATTCCTGATTCCAATGGGTGCACCTTCACGGCGCAACAATGGAACGGCTTCGACGAGGCCACCCGGCAGGCCATCCTCATGGAGTACCGCGTGGCCTACTGCGGCTACGGTGAAGTGAACTGGTGCGAGGCCCTGGGCACGGTGCTGGCCAACGATGAAGTGATCAACGGCCTGAGCGAACGCGGCGGCTATCCCGTGGAAAAGAAGCGCCTGCGGCAATGGTACCTGCGCATTACCGAGTATGCCGACCGCCTGCTCGAAGGACTGCAGCAGGTGGAGTTTTCCGAAGCGATGAAGGAAATGCAGTCGAACTGGATCGGCAAGAGCACGGGGGCGGAGATCTCCTTTGCCCTGCGGGCCGAAGGACGTTCCGTGGAAGGGGAACAGCTGACCGTGTATACCACCCGGCCCGATACGATCTTCGGCGTCGACTTCATGGTGGTGGCGCCCGAGCACGACCTGGTGGCGAAGATCACGACCCAGGACCAGCAGGCGGCGGTGGAGGAATACATTGCCTATGTAAAAAGCCGCTCCGAGCGCGAGCGCATGGCCGAGAAAAAGATCTCCGGCGTCTTCACCGGCGCTTACGCCGTGAACCCTTTCAACAACCGCGAGATCCCCGTCTGGATCTCCGAATATGTACTGGCCGGCTATGGCACCGGTGCCATCATGGCGGTGCCCTGCGGCGATGAGCGCGACCATAAGTTTGCCCGCCACTTCAACCTGCCCGTCACCAACATCATCGGCGAACACTATAACGGCGAAGAAGCCAATCCCACCAAGGACGCTGTGCTCACCAACTCCGAATTTCTCGACGGGGTGATCATGCGCGATGCCATCGAGCTCGTGGTGAACCGCCTCGAGGCCCTCGGCATCGGCAAGCGCAAGGTGAACTTCAAGATGCGCGACGCGGCCTTCAGCCGGCAGCGCTACTGGGGCGAGCCTTTCCCCATCGTCTGGAAGAACGGCATTGCCTATCCCCTGGACGAAACCGGGCTGCCGCTGGAGCTGCCCTACGTGGAAAGCTACGGACCCGGCCCCGAGGGCGAAGGCCCGCTGGCCAATGTACCCGATTGGACGTCCCGGAACCTGGAGACCAACACCATGCCCGGTTATGCCGGCTCCTCCTGGTACTTCCTGCGCTATATGGATCCCCACAACGGCACGGAGTTCTGCAGCCGCACCGTATCCGATTACTGGAACCAGGTGGACCTGTACGTGGGCGGCACCGAGCATGCGGTGGGTCACCTGCTGTACAGCCGTATGTGGACAAAAGCCCTGTTCGACCTGGGACATATATCCTTCGACGAGCCTTTCCGCCGCCTGCTCAACCAGGGCAAGATCGGCGGCGACTCCCGCATCGTATACCGCGTGCGGGGCACGAACCGCTTTGTGTCGGCCGGGCTGAAAGACCGGTATGAAACCGACGAGCTGCATGCCGACGTGACGATGGTGGACGGGCTCGAGCTCGATACCGATGCGTTTAAAAATTGGCGTCCCGATTTTGCGAACGCTGAGTTCGAACTGGAGGACGGCAAATACATCTGCGGTTCCCGGCTGGAGAAAATGAGCAAGCGCTATTTCAACGTGGTGAACCCGGACGACATCGTAACGAAGTACGGCGCCGACACTTTCCGCATGTACGAAATGTTCCTCGGTCCCATCGAGCAGGACAAGCCCTGGGACACGAAGGGTATTGAAGGCGTGCAC
>DATAGL010001001.1:0-3629 GCA_036263755.1 Chitinophagaceae bacterium
CAATCCTTGGCATGTTCCGTTTTAGAAAACAAATGCGCTGATGCCTCAATGGACACCAGCGCATTTCTTTTTATCGCTTTTTATCCTCAGAGCGGCTGCTTGCTTTTGATCACCGGGTACAGGAAATAAATCCGGCTCGGCGCCTGTTCATCACCGGCACTGGATTGCCCGCAGAAATGGCCTTTGTTATAGGATGCTTTCCTTGTCATCGATCTCGGGAAGCCCGTTCCGATCAATAAACCTTCCCTCTGATTCTGCCGGCCGCTGACGACCGGCGTCAGGACAGCCCAGCATAACGGAGTGGCACACTGCGGAGCCCCTTGCCGCCGACTCTGTCAGAGGGATGAGATGCTGCAGGGCATCAGGGCTGCCTTCCGTCGCTTCCGGCCGGGCCTTTTCTATTTCCGGAAAAGCATCTTCTTACAGCGCCAGGTAGGAACCACCCGGCAGGAAGGCGCCCGCCGCCTGCAGCTGTTGCAGCCGCGCAATGGAATACCCCAGGATCTTCTGGAAATGAGGCATGCCGGCGAGGCTGCCGGCGCCACCCCACTCCCAGCCATAGGCTTTGAAGGCGGAGACGATCGGCTGCCAGTGCGACCGGTGGGCATCGTCGAACCGGAGGCTCGTTTCCCAGGAAGGTGTTTCGTAAAGCCCTGCCTCCTGTGTATCTACCAGCAGTACAATGTCGATGGCCAGGCCATAGTTGTGGTAGGAGTGGCCGCCCCGGGCATTGGTCACTTTCGGACCCGGCAGGGTGCGGCCCCGGGCATAAAGGGCCTCCTGCTCTTCGGCAGTGCGCAGGGTGGAGGAAAAGCGGCAGACGGCCCGGCCGGCCAGAGCGGTGGCGATCCGGGCATAGATCATCGTGGCTTCATTGCGCAGGGCGGGATGCAGCCACTGGATGCGGCGGAGGGTAAGACCGTCCAGCTGCGGGACGGGGGCCAGGGAAATGGTTTCTGACATATACAGTTATTTGGGTGTTCGGAAATGTGCGGGCCGCTGTGCGGGCTTCCGTTTTCCTGCTGTTCAGGAAAAGGCCGGCACGGCAGCATCGAATAAAAACCGGTTGTAACAGGATGTGGAGGCTTCCGGAGGATGATTTGTCGTGGTGTTTGACAGGATGATCGGGTAACCCGGGGGAATGGCAGCGTGTTGCCGCGGAAAAATTACATTATTCAATAAGATAATGCAAGCATCGGCCTAAAAGTTTTTCTGCCCCGGAAAGATGACCGTTTCCCATCCCCATTTTTACTGGTTTGGAAATTGCACATATCCCCACACCAACAAAAAAGGACGGTTATGGAACAGCCCGGTAAACCCCAGGTGATCCTGCTGGACGTATACGATACCCTGCTCGATATGTCGGATGTGGAACGAAGGGTGAACAACCTGCTCGACAGTAAGCGCGGCTTTCGGATCTGGTTCGAGCTGATGATGCAGTACTGCTTTGTGGAGAACTGCACGGGCCGGTACCACGATTTTACCGCCATTGGCAAAGCTACGCTGAAGATGGCCGGCAAGATCCTGGGCGAGGCCGTTTCCGAGGACCGGATCGATGACCTGCTTCACCTCATGCGGCAGCTGCCGCTCCAGGAAGACGCGCACGATGGCCTCAGCGCCCTCTACGACCAGGGTTTCCGCCTCGCGGCCCTCACCAATGCCCCGCGCGATGTGCTGAACGAACGGATGGAGCGCACCGGCCTGGTGTCGTATTTCGAGGCGGTACTGAGCGGGGAGGAAATCAAGAAATACAAGCCGGACAAAGCCGTGTACCAATGGGCGGCCCGGAACCTCCGGGTGGCGCCGGAAGAATGCCTGCTGGTGACGGTGCACAGCTGGGACCTCATGGGTGCCCTTTCCGCCGGCATGCAGGCGGCCTTCCTCAACCGCCCCGGGCAGCTCCTGTACCCGCTCGCGCCCGAGCCGCACTATACCGCCGGCAGCCTCGGCGAGCTGGCCGAACTGCTGGAAAAAGCCCCGCTGCCTACGGAAAGCCCCAGCCCGTGACCAATCTTTTCCTTTACTGACGGATTCCGGAAGGAGGCTCCGGCCTTGGCCCGCACGGTTGTGGTGCCCCCAGCCTTCCAGGGTAAGGTGCACGGGCATATTGCCCTTCCGGCCCCGCGGGTACAATCGGGCACATCCACTGCAGCATTTTTCAAAAGTTACTCTTTGCGGCTCCGCTGGAGTTAATCCCCAGCAGGCGGATGTTGTACGCAATGGCTTCGGGCTCGGTGAAAACGGAAGCTTTCACCTGCTGCAGAATAAAGACACCTCCGGGAAGCGTTACTTTCCAGGCACGGTAGACCAGTCCGTTGCCGAAGGGCTGCATCCTTCCCCCGGTGCAGAAAGACCATAGGCAGCGAGTGCGGGGCACGGAAGCTCATTGTTTTCCATGGGATCCATTTACTACAGGAAACCGGAGCACGAAGACTCAGGGGAACCGGAGCGTTCCGAAAAAACGGGGCTGGTGAAAATCGGGCTCCGGCGTATCAACGGGTGCCCAGCAGAGGTAATGCGGCTCCGGCAGCCGGTCGCCGCATTTATAAAAATTGGCGCGGGCCGTCCGGCCTTTGAGTACCAGGCCCGGGTGATGGGAAAAAACGGCCAGGGGCAGGGAGAGCGCCAGCTCCCAGCGGCAGCCTTCCGGTGCGCCGTGCCGGATGGTGCCGCTGCGCCCCACCCCGTCCAGCAGGGCTTCGGCGAGCGGCCGGCGGCCTTCCCGCTCCGGGCCGAAGGCGGCCAGGCAAACACCCAGTGCATTGAACTCGAAATTATAATAGCCCCGGTCGTCGAAGGCGATAAAGCACTCCACGCAGGAGTCTTCATACACGGGGTCGTGGGTGCGCAGGCAGGCCACCCGGAGAACCGGTTCGCGCACGGCAAATTTCAGGAAGAGGAAATTTTCATTATAGGCAACAGCAAACCGCACAGCCGGCCGGCCCGGGAACTGCGGCCAGGGCGCCTCCTCCAGCCGATGAAGGGGAGGGCGGTCAGGGACCGCATCAAAAGCGTCCCCGCCTTCTGTCAGCGGCTGTTCGAGGTAAGGAACCGTAAGTGTGGGCATGAAACGCCGGGGTTGAGAATGGACGAATTACGATTGATGATTGACGATCGGAACAATACTTTCAGCCGGTTCCCTGGTGTTTCCATCACTATTCTTCAATCGTTATTCCCTGATCGATATTCAGCTTCCGAATATGGTTTATTGCATCACGAGATAGCTCATATCGTAAGGCCGCAGGCAGCCGCGCACATACTCATGAAACGAGCGGAGCTCATGGTCCTTCCAGTGGTCGATATGATCGGTTTCCCAGAGTGCCTTGAGAAACACATTATAGCTTTCGCCGCCGGTATAGCGCATCAGGGCCTGCTGCAGCACGGCATCGGTTTCCGGGGCAATGGCATTGCCGGTGAAGAACGTTTCGTACAGGCCCACGAACAGTTCGGCTTCCGCTTCCAGCTTCAGGTAGGCCGGGTCGCCCGCAAGAGCGCCGTACTGCTGTTCCTGCGCTTCGGTGCGGGTTCCTTCCACTCCCCCGGGCAGAACAAGGAGTTCCTTCGTGCGCTTATGCAGAAACACCACCGCACCGCTGATGAGGTGCCGGGCGATAAGGAATTCTTCTTCG
>DATAGL010001002.1:0-5991 GCA_036263755.1 Chitinophagaceae bacterium
TGACCGTCACCGGCGACAGCATCACCGGCGCTTCGTATCATTTCTCCGATGTCAACAATTACGTGAAGAAGCGCGTGTCGGGCTATTTCGATCCGCAAACCAAAAAGCTCTACCTCCGGGAACTGGAGGTGACCACCTTCAAGATTCCTTCCCACTGCAAGATCTGCATCAAGAATTTTGAACTGAGCTACAGCCGCACCGGCGACCGCGAGCTGCTCACCGGCGGCTGGAACGGGAAGATCCTCGGTACCGGCGCCTCCTGCGAGTCCAACGGCATCACCCTTTCCCGGGCCCGGGAATCGGCCTTTAAGGAAATACCCGAGATCGCGGTGGACACGGGCGAGATCCGCCTCGATTTTTACGATAACGGCGAGATCGACGGCGACTCCATTACCGTTCTGATCAACAAGCAGGTGGTGATCTCCCACCAGCGCCTGACGGCCAAACCCATTACCTCGTATGTCCGCGTAGATCCCCAGCATCCCTTCCAGGAAGTGGAAATGGTGGCGGAAAACCTGGGCTCCATACCGCCGAACACCGCCCTGCTCATCATTACCGCCGGCGCCCGGCGCTACCAGCTGTTCCTTACCTCCACCCAGGCCAAAAGCGCGCAGGTGCGCTTCCTGTACGAAAAGCCAAAGGAGCCGCCGGAGGACATGCGGTAGTAAGAATGGGAGTTTGGGGTTTGGAATTCGGGATTTGTTTCGTGCAGAGCTAAGGAGGAAAGGAGCTAAGGAGTATTTCCTCAGTGCCGTCCTTTTCTCCTTAGCTCTGCGCGAAACAAATCCCGTACATTAGCGATTCATTTAACCTTTCTGCTTTGCTATGACCAAAAACCGTAAATGGGTGCTGGCCGCTGTGTGCCTGACCGTGGTGCTGTCCGCTTTTTATGCCTGTAAAACGAGAAAGCCGGTAACCGCTGCATCCGCCCCCACCCCCAGCCGTATACTCGTATTTGCCCGCACCAAGGGCTTCTACCATGAGTCTATCCCCACCGGCCTGGCCACGTTCCAGGAACTGGGCCGGGAGGCCGGCATCACCGTGGATACGACCCGCGATGCCGCCTATTTTGTAACGGACAGCCTCCGGAATTACCGCGCCGTCATTTTTCTGAATACAACGATGAACGTGCTCAACCCCGACCAGCAGGTGGCCTTTGAGCGCTACATCCAGGCGGGAGGCGGCTACATGGGCGTGCATGCCGCCACCGACACTGAGTACGAATGGCCCTGGTACAACAAACTGGTGGGCGCTTACTTCCTCAGCCATCCGAAGTCTCAGGAAGCCACGGTGGTGATCAAGGACAAAACCCACCCGGCCACGGCCCACCTGCCCGAACAATGGCGGCGCTTCGATGAATGGTATAATTTCAAGAACCTGCAGCCCGGCCTGAACGTGATTGCCGCCCTGGATGAAAGCTCTTACGAAGGCGGTGCCAACGGCGATAACCACCCCATTGCCTGGTACCATGAATTCGACGGGGGCCGTGCCTTTTACACCGGCATGGGCCACACCAAAGAATCCTATGCCGACCCGCTGTTCCGCCGGCACCTGCTCGGCGGACTACAGTATGCTATGGGCACCGGCGCCCCGCTGGATTATTCCAAATCCTACGCGGTAAAGTCGCCCGAGGACAACCGTTTCGTCAAAACGGTGCTCACCAATGACCTGAATGAGCCGATGGAACTGACCGTGGCGCCCGACGGCCGCGTGTTCTTTACCGAACGCTCCGGCAAGCTGTACCTCTACGAACCGCAAACGAACAAAACCCGCCTGCTGCGCGAGTTCCCGGTAAAGGCAGTCGACAAGTACCTCAACGGCCTGATCGGTATTACCCTCGATCCCGACTTTGCCACGAACAATTACATCTACTTTTTTTATTCGTCCAACACCGGCGACCAGTACCACCAGAACATCTCCCGGTTCCGCATCAACCCCGACAACTCGCTGGACACGGCCTCGGAACAAGTGATCATCAAGGTACCGATCGACCTGGAAGTAAGCGCCCACACGGGCGGATCGCTGGCCTGGGACAAGCAGAAGAACCTGTACATCGCCACCGGCGATAATACCGTTCCCTTCGAGTCGCATGGCTACGCCCCCATCGACGAACGCACCGGCCGGATCGTTTACGACGCCCAGCGTTCCGCCGGCAACCCGAACGACCTGCGGGGCAAGATCCTGCGCATCCACCCCGAGCCCGACGGATCGTACACGATCCCCGACGGCAACCTGTTTCCCAAAGGCACCGCCGGCACCCGCCCCGAGATCTACGTCATGGGCTGCCGCAACCCCTACCGCATTTCCGTGGATACCGCCACCGGCTTTTTGTACTGGGGCGAGATCGGTCCGGACGCCGGCACCGACAGCCGCCATGGCCCGCGCGGGTACGATGAGTTCAACCAGGCCCGCACCGCCGGCAATTACGGCTGGCCCTATTTCGTAGGCAACAACATCGCCTACCATGATTCCGACTTTGCCACCAGGGCCATCGGCGACCCGTTCATCGCCGCCAACCCGGTAAACGCCTCTCCCAACAATACCGGGCTCCAGGCCCTGCCCCCGGCCCGCCAGCCGCTGATCTGGTACCCGTACAGCCGCTCCGCGGAATTTCCCGACCTTGGGGAAGGTGGTCGCTGCGCCATGGGCGGACCGGTGTATCACTACAATGCGGCCCATCCAAACGCAAACAAGATCCCCGAATACTACGACGGCGCCTTTTTCATTTACGACTGGATGCGGAACTGGGTATTTGCCGTGCGCCTGGATGAGCAGGGCAACTACAAACGGATGGAGCCTTTCATGTCCACCAACGGCGATTTCCGCCGGCCCGTAGACCTGGAGTTCGGCCCGGACGGCGCGCTGTATATGCTGGAATACGGCTCTGTTTACGGCATCGACAACGAAGATGCCCGGCTCGTGCGCATCGAGTACAACGGCGGCAACCGGGCTCCCGTAGCCCAGGCCTCCACCCGCGATACCATCGGGCTGGCACCGTACCGGGTTACGCTCAACAGCGCCCGCAGCTACGATTTCGATGATGACGCCTTAAAATATGAATGGTCGGTGCTGAAGCAGAACGGCACTTCCTTACAGCCGGTGGGCGCGCCCTATACGGCAGCAGCCCCTGTGCACACGTTTGCGGAAAACGGCATTTACCAGGCGGTCCTTAAAGTAACCGACCCGGCCGGTCTGGCGAGCACCGATACGGTGGAGATCAAGGTCGGCAACACGCTGCCCCTGGTCAAAATCGAGCCGCAGGGCGGGAACACGACTTTCTTCTTCCCGAAGACCACGGCACTGAAATACGCCGTTTCCGTACAGGATAAGGAAGAAGCCCAGATCAACCCGGCCGACATCAAAGTAAACCTGCGGTACATTCCACGGGTGGCTTCCGCAACGGCAGTCATCGGCCACCAGCAGCTGGATGAAAACTTCAACCTGGGCCGCACGCTCGTAGCCTCCTCCGACTGCAAGGCCTGTCACCAGCTGAACGCCAAATCGGTGGGTCCCTCCTTCACGGATGTAGCCAAAAAATACAAGGGGAATAAGAGCGCCATCGGTTACCTCGCCTCGAAGATCATTACCGGCGGTGGCGGCGTCTGGGGCGAACACGCCATGAGCGCCCACCCGCAGCTTTCGAAAGAAGACGCTTCCGAAATGGCGAAGTATGTACTGTCGGTCGGACAGGAAGCCGATGTACAAGCACTGCCGGCTACGGGCACCCTTTACCTCGATCAGCACGCAGAGACGCCCGGGCAGGGACGGTACCTGCTGACCGCTTCCTATACCGATAAGGGCGGCGCCCTGGTACCCCTGACCGGCCGGACCCAGCTCCTGCTGCGCCCGGCACTGGTACAGGCCGAGGAGGCCGACCGCCTTTACCGCATCAACCGGAACGACTGGGGCCTGGGCAATGCCCACCATGGCTCCTGGCTGATGCTGCGCGGCATTGACCTGAGCGAGGTTACAGGCCTCACCTACCGCTATGGCTCGGCCGGCCGGAACGGCGCCATCGAAGTGCACCTGGACTCGGCAAAGGGGCCGGTGATCAGCACTTTTGCCCTGGCTCCAACCGCCAGCTGGAGCAACGGCAAAGAAGGCCAGGCGCCGGTACAGCCGCAAACCGGAAGGCATGACCTTTATTTTGTGTTTACCACGACCGACGTTCCGAACCGTGACCTGGCCAACCTGGACTGGATCCGTTTTGAAGGCGGTACGGAAGCCACCCCGCCCAAAACGCCGGTGAAAGCTGTGGTGAACAAGCCGCTGGAAAAAGCCCCGCCTTCCCGGTCGGATACGAAAAAAACAACAGCGGCCAAACCCGCTGCCGCTGCACCGGCCCGCCTCGACGGCCGGGTACTGGTGGCCAAAAGCGATTGCGCCACCTGTCACCAGCCGACCGAGGAAATGATCGGTCCTTCTTTCCGCAGGATCGCTTACCGGTATCCGAATACCGGCGCTTCGGCGCAGCGCCTGGCCGTTAAGATCATAAAAGGCGGCGCCGGTGTATGGGGACAGGTTCCCATGACACCGCACTTGAAGCTGAGCAAGGCTGAGGCGGAAGCCATGGCCCGCTACGTGCTTTCCTTCCGGAAAAAATAAACAGAAAGGGCCGCCGGTGCGGCCCTTTCTGTTTGCCTCTACTGTTGAAGCAGGTTACGTAACTTAGGCCTTCACTTGTTTTTGATCACCTTAACCAAATGCTTCATTATGAAACGGCTCCTCCTCCTCTCCTTTGCCTGCGCCGCGCTGCAGGCCGGTGCCCAGCACCAGCTCGAAAAACTCTGGGAAAGCGACACCACGCTGGCCCTGCCCGAATCCGTATTGCCCGATATGGCGAATAAAGTGCTCTATGTTTCGATCATTGACGGCGCGCCCTGGGGTGCCGACGGCAAGGGCGGCATCGCCAAGCTGGACCTGAACGGAAAAATCCTTAAAGCAAACTGGGTCACGGGCCTGCATGCGCCCAAAGGCATGGGTGTGTACAACGGGAAGATGTATGTGGCCGACCTTTCCGAAGTGGCCGTGATCGACATTGCCTCCGGAAAGGTGGACGGACGGATCAAGATCGCCGGTGCGGAAATGCTGAACGACATCACGGTGGATGATAAAGGTGTGGTTTACGTGTCGGATTCAAAGAGCGGCAAGGTGCACCGCATCGAAAAGGGCGTACCGGCCGAGTACCTCAGCGGCTTCAATGGCCTGAACGGACTGAAATCGGTAGGCAGGGACCTGTATATCCTGACCGCCAAGGAAGTGTACCGGGCCGACAGCCCGAAGAATGTCGTAAAATTCTCCGAGATCGAACAGGGCGGCGATGGCATCGAACCGGTTGGCAACGGCGACTTTATCGGCTCCACCTGGGCCGGGTACCTGCATTACATCACGGCCGACGGCAAGTCGCAGATCCTGCTGGATACGCACGAGCAAAAGATCAATACCGCCGATATTGGCTACGACCCGGCCACGCGGATCATTTATGTCCCCACCTTCTTTAAAAAATCGGTTATCGCTTACCGGCTGAAATAAACATTTTCATATTTATTTTCATTGGACCGCCTCCTTACCGGGGCGGTTTTTTGCTTCCGGTACCGGTGCTCGGGCATTTGTTATCCACAATTGCTAAAAGTTTTAGGAATCGCCCTTATTTTGTAGAAAATTGATTTCATGCCTACCCATATAAAATGTCCGGCCTGTACCACCGAGTTTGATGTGGAGCACGTGCTCTCCTCCGACGTGGAACAGCGCCTGAAAAAGCAGTACGAGCAGGAGCGCCAGCAGAACCTGGCCCAGTTGAGCGGCGAGCGCCGCCGGCTGGAGGAAGAGCAGAAGCTGTTCGAGGAAAAGAAGCAGAAGGAAAATGAGTTGTTCAAGCAAAAGCTGCAGCAGGAGCGCCAGAAGCTGGAAGCCGACCTGCAGCAGCAGCTGCGCCGGTCCATTTCCGCCGATTATGAAAACGAGCTGCGCCTGCTGAAGCAGGGCCTCCAG
>DATAGL010001003.1:0-8133 GCA_036263755.1 Chitinophagaceae bacterium
TGAAAATCAGCGGGCTCGGAGCGGACCGAAAGAAATGGTAAAAAAAGGAGGCGTTTTTTTTTAACCGTTTTCTTGGCTTATACTTGCAAGATTTGTTATTGATAAAAACAGAACGAAAAGAGCATTATGGCGAAGAACCTGCTGATTGTGGAGTCACCTGCGAAAGCGAAGACCATCGAGAAAATCCTTGGCAGCGATTTCGAAGTAACAAGCTGTTACGGCCACATCCGCGACCTGGAAAAGGACGATATGGGCATTGATCTGAAAAATAATTACCAGCCCCGGTATAAAGTGCCCGATGAAAAGCTGAAGGTGGTGAAGGAGCTGAAGCAGCTGGCCAAAAAAAGCAACGAAGTATGGCTGGCAACGGATGAGGACCGCGAAGGGGAAGCCATTTCCTGGCACCTGTGCGAGGTCCTGGGCCTGGACCCCTATAAAACAAAGCGGATCGTTTTCCATGAGATCACCAAGCCGGCCATCCGGCAGGCGGTCTCCTCCCCCCGGACCGTAGATATGAACCTGGTGAATGCCCAGCAGGCCCGCCGCGTGCTGGACCGGATCGTCGGCTTCGAACTGAGCCCGGTGCTCTGGCGCAAAATGAGCATGCGCAACAACCTTTCGGCCGGCCGCGTGCAAAGCGTGGCCGTGCGGCTGGTAGCGGAGCGGGAACGGGAAATCAATGCCTTTAAAGCGGTCTCTTCCTTCAAAGTGGAGGCCCTGTTCACCGCGCCGGACAAGAACGGCCGCACGATCACCTTTAAGGCGGAAGGCTCCCGGTTCAATGACGCCGCCTTGGCCGAAAGCTTTCTTCAGGGTTGCATCGGAGCGGAATACACGGTTAAGGATATCCAGGTAAAGCCCACCAAGCGTTCCCCGGCGGCCCCTTTCACCACTTCTACCCTCCAGCAGGAAGCGAGCCGCAAGCTTGGCTACAGCGTCAGCCGCACCATGCTGCTGGCCCAGAAGCTGTATGAGAACGGTTTTATTTCCTATATGCGTACCGACAGTGTCAACCTGAGCGAAACCGCCATGGAAGACATCCGCAATACGGTGAATTCCTCTTTCGGCAATAATTATTACCAGGCCCGCAAGTACAAGAATAAAAGCGATTCGGCCCAGGAAGCCCACGAGGCGATCCGTCCGACCTACATGGCCAACACCACGGTAGACGACGCCGATACCCGCCGCCTGTACGAACTGATCTGGAAGCGTACCATGGCTTCCCAGATGGCGGATGCGCAGCTGGAAAAAACCATTGCAAAAATCGGCGTGTCCACGAACAATGCTGAGCTGTCGGCCCAGGGCGAAGTCATGAAGTTCGACGGCTTCATGAAAGTATACCGGGAAGACCGCGATGAAGAGGACATGACGGAGGAGGAAAGCACGGAAGGCATCCTGCCCCCGCTGGCTCCCGGGCAAAAACTCCCGCTGAAGGAAATGCGGGCTACCGAGCGGTTCACCCGGCCCCTGCCCCGCTACACGGAAGCATCCCTTGTAAAGAAACTGGAAGAACTGGGCATCGGCCGTCCTTCCACCTACGCCCCCACCATCTCCACGATCCTGAAACGGGGGTACGTGGAAAAGCGGGATAAGGAAGGAACGCCCCGGGAATACCGCCTGTTTATCCTGAATGATGCGAAAATTTCCCGCAAGACCGAAACGGAAAACATCGGTGCGGAAAAGGCCAAGCTGTTCCCTACGGATGTAGGCCTGCTGGTGACCGACTTCCTGAAACAATATTTCGACGACATCATGGATTACGGGTTCACCGCCCGGATCGAGGAGGAATTTGATGAGGTGGCCCGCGGAAAAATGGTGTGGAGCCGGATGATCGATGATTTTTACAACCCGTTCAAGAAGGACGTGGAAAAAACCATTGAGACGGCAGAGCGGATTAAAGGAGAACGGGAACTGGGCGCTGACCCCGTCAGCGGAAAACCGGTGATCGCCCGGATGGGCCGTTACGGTCCGATGGTGCAGATCGGCCGGACCGAAGACGAAGAAAAGCCCCGTTTTGCCAAGCTAAAGGCTACGCAGAGCATTGAAACGATTAACCTGGAGGAAGCCCTCGACCTGTTCCGGCTGCCCCGCAACCTGGGCACCTTTGAAGATGCCGACGTTTCGGTAAGCATCGGCCGGTTCGGTCCCTATCTCGCCCACGATAAAAAGTTCTATTCCCTGGGCAAGGAGTTCGATCCGTACAGCATCACCTACGATGAAGCGGTTCCGCTGATCGTGGAAAAGCGCAAGGCCAAGGACGAGCGCACCATTAAGGTGTTTGAAAAGGAAAAGATCCAACTGCTCCGGGGACCTTACGGCCCTTATATCAAACAGGGGTTGCGCAATTATAAACTCAACAAGGAACAACAGGAACGGGTCGCCGACCTGACCATCGAGGAAGTGAAAAAGATCATTGAAGAGCTGAAGGCCAATCCGCCGAAAAAAACGGCCGCCCGTAAAAAGAAAGCATAAAGAAAACCCTGCTCCGGCAGGGTTTTCTGTTACCGGAATGCCCTGTCCGCTGGCCCTCCGGCAACCTTTTGGGGTGACTGAATCTGGAAAAGTTTAACTATCTTATGTCAGGCCCAATGCCGATATTTAGTTTGAGGAAAATGTATGGAAGAAACTAAAGAAATTTCAGCCCTGTTCAACCTGATCGACGACCCGGATGAAGAAGTGTTCGGAGCGGTCCGCGACCGTATTGTAGCGTTCGGAAGAAAAATCATACCCAACCTGGAGGACCTCTGGGAAAACACCCCCAACGAAGGCATCCAGGAGCGCATTGAAATGCTCATCCATAAGCTGCATTTCCAGGACCTCCACGAGGATTTCCGCCAGTGGTCCCTGGCCGGCCATCACGACCTTCTGGTCGGTGCCTTACTGGCCTCAAAATTTCAATACCCCGACCTGTCCACAACACCGGTGGTGCAGGAATTTGAAAAGATCCGCCGCAATATCTGGCTGGAACTGAACAACTACCTGACTCCCCTGGAGCAGATCCGCATTGTGACCGGTATCCTGTATGGCTACTACGGGCTGAAAGGCGTGGAAACGGCGCATACCGACGTCAATGATTTCCTCGTCCATAAGGTCATTGAATCCAAAAAAGGAAACCAGTTTTCCAACGGGATCCTGTACCTGATCCTGTGCGACCTGCTGGATATTCCCGTAAGGGCCATCGGCATTCCAAGACAGTTCGTCCTGGCTTATATCAAGCCCGAAGCGTTCAGCGATCCATCCGACCAGTATATCCAGAAGATCGACTTTTTTATCGATCCTGCCAGCGGAAAGGTGTTCTCCCATAAAGAGCTGGAAACCTATTTCAAGCGCATCTCGGTTCCTCCGGTTCATTCTTATTTCAAACCCTTTTCCAACAAGCGTGTGATCCAGTCGCTGCTGGAGGAAATGGCCAAATGTTTCGACTCGGAAAAGACAGCCTACAAGCGGGATGAATTAGGGAATCTGGGTAACTTGCTGGACTAAACCCTCCGACTGTGGCTGTTATATCCTGGGACGATTTCGAAAAGCTTGATATCCGTGTCGGCACGGTCCTCCATGCCGAACCGTTCCCCGAAGCGCGCAAGCCTGCCTATAAATTAACCATTGATTGCGGCCCCCTGGGCACGAAACATTCTTCTGCCCAGATCACACAACGCTATCAGCCGGAAGCGTTGATTGGTAAGCAGGTCATCTGCGTGGTCAACTTTCCGCCCAAGCAGATCGGTCCGTTTCGCTCCGAATGCCTCGTGCTGGGCGTCTATACGGAACAGAACGAAGTGGTATTGCTGGAGCCGGGTCTGCCGGTTTCCAACGGGTTAAAAATCGGATAATGGAACGCTACTCGGCTCAGATGGAAACCGAAGCAGGGCCCCTGCTGCTGCAATGTACCGATGCCGGGATTACCTGTATCTCCTTCCGGGAGCCGGAAGCCGGAATGCAATTTCAAGAACACCCGCTGCTGGAACAGTGCAGGCAGGAGTTGAATGAATATTTCAGTGGCCGGCGGACCGTATTTACCCTCCCGCTGGAGCTGCAGGGCACCCCCTTCCAGGTACAGGTGTGGCAGCTGCTGCTGCAGATACCTTTCGGTAAGACCCTTTCCTACCAGGCACTCTCCCGCCAGTTCGGTGATCTGAAAGCCATCCGGGCGGTCGCTTCCGCCAATGGACGCAATGATATTGCCATTGTTGTACCCTGTCACCGGGTGATTGGCAGCGACGGCTCGCTTACCGGTTACGCCGGCGGATTGTGGCGTAAACGCTGGCTGCTGGCCCATGAAGCGAAGTGGCACTGCGGGGTTCAGGTGTTGTTTTAGTTGGTGGTTTATAGTTTTTGGTTTGTGGTTGCTATAGCTGGTAACTGCTAACGCTTTTTACACTTCCAACCATAACCTACAAACCACAACCCCTAAACGTTAAACATTAAACGTTACTATTCCGCAACAGCCTACCAGCATTCCATCCTTTCCAGCGTATCCGGCGGGAACGTCATGTTGGTCACCAGGATATAGTGCCGGGCAGCACCTTTGGATTGAGCCAGGAGGCAGGCGGTATCAGCAAAATGGTTCCAGTTGATTCCTGTGGTATCGGTGACATGGATCTGAAGGGTGGAATCATTGGGGAAATCGGCATACCGGAAATACGTTCGGTTCTCGCTCAGGGCCTGCTCCAGGTCGTTCAGCTTTCGGCATTCGTCATCGCATTTTTTGGAAGTGGCTACATGCAGCAGGCTGTAACCGGCCAGCAAGGCAGGCACGGCGGCCCAGTGGAGTACTTTGCGGAAGGAGGAAGCAGAAAGCATAAAGGTCAAAATAAAAGATATAAGAAGAATGGTAACGGTTCACCGGGAACGGATCCTGTGCCGGAATAGTCCGGCGTCCGGTCAGCGGCAGTCCTTCCGGGCCAGCGTATCGGGCTTGGGATGTTTCAGGTTCAGGATGAGCACCTGCGCATCCGGCAATCCTTTTGATTTTGCCAGCAGGCAGGCGGTATCGGAAAAGCGCTGCCAGTGGTTTGAAATACTATCATTCACCCTAATTTCAATCAGGGTGTCCAGCGGCCGGTGAGCACTCCATACATAAGGCCGGTCCTGCTGCAGGGTTTTCTCAAAATCAATAAACCGCTGGCAAAGGTCATCACATTTATAGGAAGAAGTGGCCAGGTGCAGGGCAGAAAATACCGCGAGCATGGATGCCAGTGCGGCCCATTTCAGGAACCCGACACCTTTTGAGGAAAAATATTTATTCATAATTGATACCATTTAAAACTGCAGTGTTACGAATGTAAAAGAAGCTATTTCCCATGTTTAGTGACAAGGCTGCCTGGCCAGCGTATCCGCTGGCGGATCATATCTGATCACGGCGACAAATTTTCGGGACAGCCCTTTGCTATGGGCAAACATACAGGCTGTATCTGCCAGCCGATCCCAATCTATGCCTGGCACTTCCTTTACAAAAACACTCAGCGTGGAATCGTTATAGACAGAAGCATACATTACGTAGGGCCGGTCTTTACGGATCGCATCCATAAGTTCTTCCCTCCGGATGCATTCCTCATCACATTTTTTAGTGGCCACATGCACCGCCGCATAGGCTCCCAGGAATAAGAGGAGGCCCGACCATTGAAGGAAGGCGCTCCGCCTGATGCGCCGTGCCCTCTGTTGCTTTTTCTGCGGGTTCATGGTTATTGGATATTGCGCCTTAGTGCCATGCAGTTTCAGGCTGTTTCCGGGTGAAAGGCCGGTAATGTATCCAACTGGACAAGAAAAAGGCAATAGCCGTTGCAATCAGGTCCCGGATATCGAAAGTAAAGGGGCTTCCCGGTAAGGCCTGTCCGGCTTCTGCAATAGTTAAAAAGACTGCAGTCAGCCAGAAAATCACCCTGGAAGGCAATTTGGCCCAGTGCCCATAAAGAAAAAGCACCGAAGCGAGGGAATACGCCCAGAGGAAGTCCGGCAGTACATTCCAGACCGTCTGCCAGAAGGGAGCCTCTGTCCGGTAGGGCCGGATGCCCGCCGTTTGCTGCAGCCTTTGACTGACGATGCTGCCCCTGCGGAAATAAAGGTATATAGCCCCTCCGGCGACCAGGGGAAGAATCCCATGCAGGAAAACCATTCCGAAGCGGCGGAGGAACGGTCCGGCCATCAGTGCAGCTCCTCGCTGGTGAAGGCCAGGGGAAGCAGCTGGCTGGCCCGGCTGATCTTGAATACAGGCCCTTCCATGCCGCCAAGCAACAACTCTACGGGGTGATTCACCCGCGATTCAAACTCCTGCAGCGACTGCCGGCAGATGCCGCAGGGGGAAATGGGATGGTCGCTTTTCTGGAACTCGCTGTTATAGGAAATGGCGATCTGCTCGATCGGGACTTTCGGGAACAGGGAAGACACAGAGGCCAGGAGCACCCGCTCGGCACAAAGCCCCACCGGGAAGGAAGCATTTTCCTGGTTGCTGCCGGCAACGATCTGGCCATTGGCCAGCCGCGCCACGGCGCCTACCTGGAAGTGGGAATAGGGCGCATACGCCTGCTGGGTAACTTCCCGGGCTTCCTGTAACAGCCATTGTTCATCTTCCGGCAACTCCCCGATGTTATCATAAACTGTGTAACTGAACTCGAATTTGTTTTCTTTCATAAAGGGGTTTCGATAAAAAATCCCGCCGGGGGCGGGATTTTTAAAGTTAATCTATTTTACGATCTGGAACAACCGGCTCCACCGGGGCCCGTTTTCCCAGCTGAACCAGATCATCCAGGCCTTGCCCACGACCCGGTCTTCGGGCACAAAGCCCCAGAACCGTGAATCCTGGGAGGCATGACGGTTATCGCCCATCATCCAGTAATAATTCATTTTGAACGTATAGCTGTTGCTTTCCTGCCCGTTCAGGTAGTACCGGCCGTTGCGTACGTCGAGGGTATTGCCTTCGTAGGTGCGGATGGCCCGCTCGTACAGGATATAGTTGGCAGAGTCCAGCCGGATGGTGGCGCCTTTTTTGGGTATCCAGACCGGGCCGAAAAAGTCGATGGTCCAGTTGGAGGCAGGGTTGTTCGGGAAAAGAAACCGAACATCGTTGGTGCCCGGCGTTTGGAGGTCGGGGCGGATGCTGCGGACGAACGGAGCGCGTTTCAGCTTCTGCGCCGAAGCGGCCGTCAGCAGTATTTTAAAGGTATTCCGGTCTACCGGGTTCGGATTGAACTCCTCGTAATCGTTGATGTCGATATCGTATTCCTCCTGCATCATATCGGGATCGAGCAGTTGTCCGTTCGTTTCCACGAAATAATAGATCTGGCTATGCGGTGGCGGCTGCTGCTGCTGTCCGTTGATAAAGACCTCGCCGCCGCGGATCTCCAGTGTATCGCCGGCCACGCCCACGCAACGCTTGATATAGTTGTCCGATTTGTCGGGCGGGTGTACGGCGATCGGGTAATCTTCGGGGTTGGACAGGATGTCGCGGGATTCCTGGTGGCCGTACTGGGCCATCCGCTTGATGTCGTAATAGGGCTTCAGCGACTGGTAGCCTTCGGCATTAATTACGGTATCGCCGGCCGGGAAGTTAAACACCACCACATCGCCGCGCTTTACCGGTGAATCGAACCAGCGGATGTAGGGAAACTTCACCAGCTCGGTATAGGATTTACGGTTGGAGCCCGGAATGTAATTGTGCACGAACGGTATGGAAAGCGGGGTATTGGGAATCCGCGGTCCGTAGCTGAACTTGGATACAAACAGAAAATCATTGATCAGCAGGGATTTTTCCATGGACCCGGAAGGGATGGTATAGGCTTCAAAGATGAAGGTGCGGATCAGTGTAGCGGCCACTATGGCAAAAACGGCGGCATCCACCCACTCCCTCCAGCCGGGCTTGTGGTAGCGGCGCGCCCCTTCGGGGCCGATATACCGGACCTTGTCCGAATAGCCGAGGTAAGGAAAATAAAAAGGGGCAGCCAGGGAAGCCAGTGCATGATCGAGAAAGGAAAAGCGGCCGAACAGCTTGACAAATTCAATAAAAATGCCCGGTGTGATGAACCAGCCGACCACAGGGATCAGCTGCCAGAACACCCAGTGCCTGGGCCGGCCGGCCAGTTCCTGCATGACCCAGGTATTGTAAAAGGGGATATAGGCCTTCCATTGGGCGACGCCGGC
>DATAGL010001004.1:0-3023 GCA_036263755.1 Chitinophagaceae bacterium
ATGGCCAGCAGGTACTGCAACCGGGCATCCTGCTGACGGAGCCTTCCTTCTTCCAGGTTTTCAGCTATCGTATGTCAAAAGGCAGCATGGCCAATGCCCTCAAAGAGCCCTATTCCATCGTTCTTACGGAATCCGCTGCCAAAAAATATTTCGGCGATCAGGAACCTATGGGGCAAACGCTCCTGCTGAACATGTATGATACCACCGGTAATGCCGCTGCCTACACAGTAACCGGCGTCATGCCTGACCCACCCCGGAATGCCCATTTTACCTTCAACATGCTCGCCTCGTTCAAAACTATTGAAGTGGCCAGACCGGAGGTACTGACCCTTGAAGGATGGGCCGATGCCAACGTTTATACATATGTTCTGCTTAAAGAAGGTACCGATTACAAAACGACCTCTTCCAAGATCAAACAGTTTTATGGAAAGCATATCGGCACACTCAGCAAAACCTGGTCAGCTATTTATTCCTTTGAGCTGCAGCCATTGCAGGATATTCATTTGCACTCCAAACTGCAGCATGAAATAGCACCTACCGGAAGTGACCTCCAGGTTTCCATATTCATAATCATCGGTATTTTTATTTTGCTATTGGCCGGCATCAATTATACCAACCTTGCCACAGCGCGGTCCGTAAGCAGGGCGAAAGAAGTAGGAATTAAAAAGGTAGCAGGGGCCGGAAAACAGCAATTAGTACTGCAATACCTGCTGGAATCCGTACTCACTGCGCTTCTGGCGCTGCTGCTTTCCTGTGTGTGTTCTGCATTGCTGGAGCCGCTTTTCTACCAGGTCACGGGTAAAAACCTTTCCCTGTTTTCCTTTCCGTCGTTATTGGTTGCACTGGTGGCCGTCACCGTCTTTCTGGGCCTGCTCTCCGGTCTTTACCCCGCAACCGTTTTATCTGCCATTAAGCCTGCCGGCATACTGAAAGGTGCGTTCAAATCCAGCGGCAAAGGAATTGCTTTGCGCAAAACCCTGGTAGTCTTCCAGTTCGTGATTACGATTGCCCTGGTAACCAGTATCCTGATCATTTACGCACAAATGTCGTTTATCAGGCATAAGGATTTGGGCTACAATAAGGATGCGCTGCTTTTTTTAAGGGCGAATGGAAATTCCGACGTCATCAAAAACTACGAGGCTTTCAGGAATGACCTTGAAAACACCCCGCTGATTTTAGGCATGGCCACTTCCAATTCCATGATCATTGGCGGGCTGGGCGGGGGTCCCTCTGAAACAGTGGACAGCCTCGGAGCTCCCTTACAGGTGAATACGGCACGCCTCCGGGTGGACTCAAAATATTTAAAGGTGTACGGGATACCCTTGCTGGCCGGGCGCAATTTTACTGGACCTGTTTCTGCAGACACCATTCGTCAGGTGATTATTAACGAAACAGCTGTCCGGAAAGCAGGATGGCGCCACAACGAAACTGCTATTGGCAAGCCATTTAAAACAGGGGATAAGAATGGAGTTGTGGTAGGCGTGGTAAGCGATTTTCATTTCACCTCACTGGAACAACCTATTGAACCCTTAGCCATTACTCCGACCGACGATCACTTTTCTCGGATAACCATCCAATTCGATGCTCAAAAGGGAGACAAAGCCATCGCTTTGATTGAGCAAACCTGGAAGAAACATTTTCCTTCTGCCCTGTTTGACTTTGATTTTGTCAGTCAACAGATAAAGGAACAATACCATGCAGAAGAACGTTTTTTTAAAATATTCCTGTACTTCTCCGTTTTGTCCCTTTTAATTGCCTGTCTTGGGTTGTACGGGCTGATCTCTTATACGATATTTCAAAAAACGAAAGAAATCGGCATTCGCAAGATATTAGGCGCTTCACCTGGAAGAATTGTGGTTCTGCTGTCAGGCAGCTTTTTCCGGCTGGTGGTTTTGGCCTGCCTGATTGCACTGCCTGCAGCCGGATACTTTATGAGCCGGTGGCTTCAGGACTTTGCATACCGCATTACGCTTGCCTGGTGGATGTTTGGGATTGCAGCCCTGTTGGTTTTGTTTATTGCATTGCTTACCATAAGCATCCAGTCCATCAAAGCGGCGCTTTCAAATCCCGTCAGGAACCTAAGAACCGAATAGGCCAAACGATACACCGGCAGGTTTCCAAGGAACTGAAAACAACCAGGAACGCAAAACAAAAATTGAAGCATGAGGCTGCGCTCCTGGTATAGCCCGATAGTCCCGGCAACCAGTGATTGCGAAATAAATGAACCATGTGAAATAATACAATAGTATTTTTCTTATTTCAACGTTGACGGAGCCGAGGTACACCTGTGCCTGTACAGCGAAACAATTAACAGACCCCGAAATTGATAAAAAAATTCTTCTATGGTCTCCTTATTCTGACCTTACTCCTGGTCGCCGGGTACTTCGTGCAGCCGGTTAAAAAAGGCAGGGGCCTGGACCCAACCACAGAATACACGCTTGTGGAGCATTGGCCGGTCATACCGGACAGCCTGGTCCTGGGAAACCCCGTGGGATTGGGCATTGATACGGCCCGGAACATTGTGGTGCTGCACCGGGCAGAAAGGGTATGGCCGCTTATGGGTTCCATGCCCCATGAGCCCATCCGGGGTAAAACCGTTTGGATCATCGACCGGGAAAAGGGCACACTCCTGCACAGCTGGGGCGGGCACCGGTTCATCATGCCCCATGGTCTGAACGTAGATCACGAAAACAACATCTGGATTACCGATGTAGGGCTGCACCAGGTGTTCAAATTCGACCACTCCGGCAAGCTCCTGATGACGCTGGGCGAGGCCGGGGTGCAAGGCAGCGACCGCCTCCACTTCAACAAGCCGACCGATGTGGCCGTTGCCGCCGACGGCTCGTTCTATGTCAGCGACGGGTATGGAAACAGCAGGATCGTACAGTTCTCACCCGAAGGAAACTATCTGCGGGAATGGGGAAAGAAAGGGTCCGGCGAGGGCGAATTCAACATACCCCATGCGCTATGCCTCGATGGACGGGGCACCGTGTATGTGGCCGACCGGAAAAATAACCGGATCC
>DATAGL010001005.1:0-10065 GCA_036263755.1 Chitinophagaceae bacterium
ATAGGTGATCTTCACGGCATTGCCGGTGAGGCGGAGGATTTCTTCAGCGAACTCCTTCAGCGTGATCTCATCGGGGTTGCCGATGTTTACCGGCAGCGGATGATCGCTCAGCAGCAGGCGGTAGATGCCTTCCACCAGGTCATCCACGTAGCAAAACGAGCGGGTTTGCGAGCCGTCGCCGAAAACGGTGAGGTCTTCGCCGCGCAGGGCCTGGCCGATAAAGGCCGGCAGCGCACGCCCGTCGTTGAGGCGCATCCGGGGACCATAGGTATTGAAGATGCGGATGATCCTTGTCTCCACCTTGTGGTAGGTATGGTAGGCCATGGTGATGGATTCCATGTAGCGCTTGGCCTCATCGTACACGCCGCGCGGACCTACCGGGTTCACATTACCCCAGTATTCCTCGGTCTGCGGGTGCACCAGCGGGTCGCCGTACACTTCCGAGGTGGAGGCCACCAGGATCCGGGCCCCCTTGGCCTTGGCCAGGCCAAGGCAGTTGTGCGTACCCAGCGCTCCTACCTTCAGGGTCTGGATCGGGATCTTCAGGTAGTCGATCGGGCTGGCCGGCGAGGCAAAATGAAGGATATAATCCAGGTTGCCCGGGATATGAATGAACTTGGTAACGTCGTGGTTATAAAAAGTAAACTCCTTCAGGGGAAAGAGGTGCTCGATATTGCGCAGGTCACCCGTGATCAGGTTGTCCATGGCAATGACTTCGTAGCCTTCCTTGATGAACCGGTCGCACAGGTGCGAGCCGAGAAAGCCGGCGCCGCCTGTGATGAGGATTCGTTTCATTATACCAGTTTAGGTTGGGTGAGAAAAGGGCGGCCGATGCTTTCGTAATGGAAGCCTTTTTCATACATGGACTGTACATCGAACACGTTGCGGCCATCGAATACCACGGGTTCCTGCAGCAGGTCGGACAGCTTGTCGAAGTCCGGCGTACGGAACTCGTTCCACTCCGTGGCAATGATCAGCGCGTGGGCGCCCTGCAGGCACTCGTACTGGGTTTCCGCGTAGTTGATCTTGTCGCCGATGGTCGCCTTTACGTTGTTCATCGCTTCGGGGTCGAAGGCGGTAACGGTGGCGCCGGCTGCGGTCAGGGCTTCAATGATCTCAAGGGCCGGGGCCTCGCGGATGTCATCGGTGTTCGGCTTGAAGGCCAGTCCCCAGATGGCGAAATGCTTTCCGGCGAGGTCGTTGTTATAGTAGCGTCGGATCTTCGAGACAAGGTGTGTTTTCTGGGCTTCGTTCACTTCCGTTACGGCGTCCAGGATGCGGAAGGCATAATTCACTTCCTTGGAGGAGTGGATCAGGGCCTGCACGTCTTTAGGGAAGCAGGAGCCGCCGTAGCCGATACCCGGGAACAGGAAGCGCTTGCCGATCCGGTCGTCGGAACCGATGCCGCGGCGGATCATGTCCACATCGGCACCCAGGCGCTCGCACAGCTGGGCGATCTCGTTCATGAAGGAAATCTTGGTGGCCAGGAAGGCGTTGGCGGCATATTTGGTCAGCTCGGCCGAACGCTCGTCCATGAAAATGATCGGGTTGCCCTGGCGTACATAAGGTCCATACAGCTCGCCCATCAGCTTCCGGGCGCGGTCCGACGTGGTGCCGATCACGATCCGGTCCGGCTTCATGAAGTCGTCCACAGCCACCCCTTCGCGCAGGAATTCGGGGTTGGAAACGACGTCGAAATCGCCGTGGTAGTTGGCGGCAACAGCAGCATGCACCTTCTCGGCAGTGCCTACGGGCACCGTGCTCTTGTCGACAATTACTTTATAGCCGGTCAGCAGCTTGCCGATATCGTGGGCTACGCCCAGTACGTATTTCAGGTCAGCGGAGCCGTCCTCTCCCGGAGGGGTGGGCAGTGCCAGGAAGATAATCTCGGCTTCCTGAATTCCCTGGGCCAGGTCGGTGGTGAAGTACAGGCGCTCCTCTTTCAGGTTACGCTCGAAGAGTTTTTCCAGACCCGGCTCATAGATGGTGATCTGTCCGTTCTGGAGTTTGGATACTTTGTTCCGGTCAATGTCTACACAGGTAACATGGTTGCCTGTTTCAGCGAGGCAGGTGCCGGTAACCAGTCCAACATAGCCTGTCCCAACAACAGTAATTTTCATAACGCGTTAATTTTCGGTGAAGTCTAAAACTTTTGAGGTGATAAATTGAAGTTGTTCTTCATCCAATTCGGTTTGCATTGGCAATGAGATCACCCTCTCAGTTAACCAGTCAGTCACCGGTAGTTCCGTGGAAGCGGCGCCGAACGAGGCAAACATATTCTGGCGGTGTGCGGGTACAGGGTAATAGATCATTGAAGGTATATTGTGCGCCGCAAGATAATCATGTAATGCGTTCCTGTCAATCCCCTCCAGCAACAATGTGTACTGGTGGAACACGTGCCGGCTGTACGGCGCGCGGAAAGGGGTGGTGATACCGGGGTGACCGGCAAAGGCGGCATCGTAAGCGTCGGCCGTGCGGCGCCGGGCTTCAATGTACTGGTCGAGGTAGCGGAGCTTCACTTCCAGGATAGCGGCCTGAATCGTGTCCAGGCGGCTGTTGCAGCCTACCAGGTCATGGTAGTAGCGGCGGCTCTGGCCGTGGTTGGCCACCATTTTCAGGCGGGCCGCCAGCTCATCGTCCTGAGTGGTAATGGCACCGCCGTCGCCGTAGCCGCCCAGGTTTTTGGAAGGGAAAAAAGAAGTGGTGCCGATGGTGCCGATGGCGCCGGTCTTTTGCCGGCGGCCGTCGGAAAAGAGGTAATCCGAGCCGATGGCCTGGGCGTTATCCTCGATTACAAACAGGTTGTGCGCCCGGGCAATGGCCATGATCCGCTCCATATCCGCCGCCTGGCCGTAAAGATGCACCGGCACGATGGCTTTGGTTCTGGGCGTGATGGCTTTTTCCACCGCCTCCGGGTCGAGGCAGAAGGTGCGGGGGTCCACATCCACGAACACGGGCGTAAGTCGCAGCAGCGCAATGACCTCGGTGGTAGCTATATACGTAAAGGAAGGAGTGATCACCTCGTCGCCGGGCTGAAGGTCGAGGGCCATCATGGCGATCTGCAGGGCATCGGTGCCGTTGGCACAGGGAATAACGTGTTTTACGCCGTTGTAGGCGGCCAGGGCCCCGGCAAAACGCTGCACTTCCGGTCCGTTGATAAACGCCGTGCTTTCCAGCACATTTAAAACAGCAGTATCGATCTCGGCTTTGATCTTGTGGTACTGTTGCTTTAAATCAACCATTTGTATCGGACGCATGGGCAAGGGTTTGGGTAAAAGTGGCGCAAAAATAGCAAAATATAGATAGCAATCCCGTTCCCTTTACTTTTGCCGGGAGTCTAACATAAATTTCATATTGAACGTATTATATAATATAGTGGTCCGGGCGCTCGGGGCCGGAATGCAGCTCGCGGCCCCCTTTCACGGCAAAGCGGCCGCCTGGGTTTCCGGCCGCCGGGAATTGTTCCCTTCACTGGATAGCTACCATCCCGGCACCGCCCCGGTGGTTTGGGTGCATGCGGCCTCTGCCGGTGAGTTTGAGCAGGCCAAGCCCGTCATCGAGGCGCTCCGGGAAGCCTTTCCCGCTGTTTCCGTGCTGGTCACCTTCTTTTCCCCTTCCGGTTACCAGGCAGCGCGCAAGTACGCCCACGCCGATTTCATGACCTACCTGCCGCTCGATATACCGGGCAACGCCGGCCGGTTCCTCCAGCAGGTCCGGCCTTCGCTGGTGCTCTGGATCAAGTACGATTACTGGTACCACCACCTTAAAGCGGCGGAAAGCCGGGGCGTCCCCGTGCTGCTGCTTTCCGCCATCTTCCGGCCCGGCCAGGTGTTTTTTAAAGGCTACGGCCGCGCCTACCGCCCGGTGCTGTCGTTGTTCCGCCACCTATTCGTGCAGGATACCGAATCAGCGCAGCTCCTCCGGACCATCGGCGTTTCCGCCGTCACCGTCAGCGGCGATACGCGCTTCGACCGCGTATCGGCGATCGCCGAAAAATTTTCGGAAGTGCCTTTCCTGGCCTCTTTTGCCGAAGGGCAACCGGTGCTGGTGGCAGGCTCCACCTGGCCGGCCGACGAACAGCTGCTGGCCGAAAGTTTCCACGACCTCCCGCGCAGGCCCCGGCTGGTGATAGCGCCGCACGAAATCACCGAGCACCACATCGCCAATATCATGCGGCTCTTTCCCCGCGCCGTCCGGTATTCGTACCTGCGGCAGCTGACGGCGGAAGGCGGGGACGCCGAGGCGCAAAAGGCAGAAGTGCTCATTATAGATAATATCGGTATGCTCTCCCGCCTGTACCGCTACGCCACCATTGCCTATATCGGCGGAGGCTTCGGCGCCGGCATCCATAATACGCTGGAAGCGGCGGTATACGGCAAGCCCGTTCTGTTCGGTCCTAAATACGGGAAATTCCGGGAAGCGCACGGCCTCATAGCTGCGGGCGGGGCCCGGAGCGTCCGCAGTAAAGAGGAAGCCATCGGTGTGCTGCAGCAATGGATCGACGGGGAAGCCGGTCTCCTTGCCGGGCAGGCCGCCGGCAGTTATGTAAAAAAGAACCGCGGCGCAACGGCCGCGGTCATTCAGTATATTCAGGAGAATCGTCTTCTGACGAGGTGATAAAAATGCTGCACGAGCTCTTTGCTGTCGTTCCAGCCCAGCTTTACTTTCAGCTCGCGGTTGATCCAGTACTCGGCCTCCGGCAGGATGTGGAAACCGTTAATGGTTTTGATGGAGCGCTCGTACATCGCTTCGTCGCCGCGGAACAGCTCCGAAATAAAGGCAAACTTATCATTTACGCCGATGGCCTTCTTCAGGTCGCGGATCGGGGTTTCTTTTAATTTGTGCACGACCTCGGTCTTTTCCTGCTTCAGCCGGTCGTTCAGCGACTCCCGCTTTTCGGCAATGCGTTCATGCAGCTCGCGGTGCTGTACCAGCGTGGGGGCTTCTTCCGCCACTTCAAACGGCATGTGCATCTGCGCAATCACCGGCTGCGGCTGGGCCATCACCGGCTGGGGCTGGGCTATCCGCTGGGGCTCGGGCTCCGGCTCGAAAGTGACCGGCTGCGCTACTGGTTCCGGCATCTTCCGTTCTTCCACCACTACTTCCGTAACGGGGGGCTTCCGCAAGGTATAGCCGATCTTGGGCAGGTAAGCCTGGTGGGCTTCTTCGATGGCAACTTCCGGCACAGGCGCTTCCCGCCGGGGTGCCTCCGGCTCGGGGGCGGACCAGACCGGCTGCGGAAGGACCACAGGTTCCGGTTCCGGAACGGGCGCTTCCCAAACGGTTTGCCGCACTTCCGTGATCACCGGCTGTTGTATTTCCACTACCGGGGTGGGCGCTTCGGCTACCGGCTCGGGTTGCGGAACAGGTGCGGCCGGGGCAGGCGTTTCAGCGGCCTCCGCGAAAGAGGGAAGCGAGGTGCGTGTCGGCATGGTGACATACACCCGCGAGCGCACCGGGGCTTCGGCTGTACGCTGCAGCTCGAGCAATTCATTCTGCAATAACTGAACGGTAACCAGGAGTTGGGATGGAGCTGCACCGTTTTGCTGCTGCTGGACCAATTTGTCGATAAGGATCTGGATGCGTTCCATTTGTTTATGGTACTTTTGGCGGCTATAGAATAGTGAATCGGGCTGTCCGGAAACAGGGCCTTAAAAGTAAGAACAGTTTCCATACCATAACGAAAACTACCGTCCCAATATTTCGCAAATGTTTATCGAACCGAACATAAGAGGCGAGCGCAGAGGCTGGATCGAAGTCATCTGCGGCTCGATGTTCTCCGGCAAGACCGAGGAGCTCATCCGGCGGCTGAAACGGGCGCGCATCGCCAACCTGAAAGTGGAAATCTTCAAGCCGTCCATCGATACGCGCTACGACGAACTCCGGATTGTATCGCACGATACCAACGCCATCCTGTCGACCCCGGTGGACAATTCGCAGAAGATCCTGCTGCTGGCCCAGGACGTGGACGTAGTGGGGGTGGACGAAGCGCAGTTTTTCGATGATGAGATCGCCAATGTTTGCGACGAGCTTGCCTTCCGCGGCGTGCGGGTGATTGCTGCCGGCCTCGACATGGACTTCCAGGGCAACCCCTTCGGACAGATGCCCTTCCTCATGGCCAAGGCCGATTATGTTACGAAGCTGCATGCCATCTGTGTCAAGTGCGGGCACATTGCGAATTATTCGTACCGGAAAATACCGAACGAAGACCGGGTCATGCTGGGCGAGACCGATGTGTACGAACCCCGCTGCCGCCAATGCTACCTCCTCGATGGAAAGATCGATTAACCATATCTGGGCGCTTTTCCGCAAAGACGTGCTGCTGGAGATCCGGCAGCAATACACTTTTTACGGCGTGCTGCTGTACGTGGGCGCCACTATTTTCGTGCTGTTCATGGCCATTGAAAGCCCCGAGCCGGCAGTCTGGAACGGATTGTTCTGGGTAGTGCAGCTCTTTATTTCCATCAATGCCGTGGCCAAGAGCTTTCTCCAGGAAAGCAAGGCCCGCATGCTTTATTATCAATCCATTACTTCCCCGCAAAGCTTTGTACTGGCCAAATTGCTGTTCAACTCGGTGCTGATGGCCGTTATGTGCCTCCTTTCGCTGGGCCTCTACGTACTGTTCCTGGGCAACCCGGTAAAGCAGATGGGCGCGTTCATCGGCCTGGTACTGCTCGGGGGCTGGGGCCTCAGCCTCGTATTTACCTTCCTCGCCGCCATAGCCGCAAGGGCGCAGCAGAATGCTGCCATTATGGCCATCCTTGGCTTCCCCATCATTATTCCGCAGCTCATCCTGCTGATGAAGCTGACCGGAACGGTTTTCGCCGGCACCGGCGGCATCGATCCCGTGTATGCCGGCATGCTGCTGGTCATGAACGGGCTGGTGATCCTGCTGGCGGTGATCCTGTTTCCGTTCCTGTGGAAGGATTAGGAGGACGGAACGGTTCAGCAGTTTACGGGTTCACAAGTTTACAGGTTGCATTTCTTTGTTTTTCTAGGGTCTGATGCTTGCCCGGCAAGGGTTTCGCACAGAGGAAGCAGAGAAACAGAGTAGTCAGAAGAGTTATTGTTGGACAGAAGCCGAACTACCGGGTGCCTCCCAGGACTCTGTTTCTCTGTTCCCTCCGCGCGAAACCTCTTTCCCTATTGCTACCCGGAATTCACCTGCCGACGGCCTGCCTGTAAACCCGTGAACGCGTGAACTTGTGAACTTGTAAAGCGCGCAACTCCCAATTCCCCTTAATTTTGCCTTCAATTAAAAAGAAAGGGACCGGCACGGCCGGATCGCTTATGCGTAAAACCTGGTGGAAAATATTAGGCGCGGCGCTGGTGGCGTACTCGCTGGTGTACGGGCTGCTGATGGACGTTCCGCGCATCCCCGTGCTGGAAGAAACGATCCGCAACCTCTATTACCACGTGACCATGTGGTTCGCCATGATGATCCTGTTCACCGTTTCGGTGGTGCATGCCGTGAAGCACCTGCGCAACAACAGCCTGCGCAGCGACATCCTTTCCCGCGAATACGCGGTGGGCGGCATCATCTTCGGTGTGCTGGGCTACGCCACCGGTGTGATCTGGATGTCGTACACCTGGGTAGACCCGAACAAGCCAGCCTACGAATCCTTTGCCGCCATTGCCCGAGAACCGAAGCTCATCGGCGCGGCCATCGCCCTCCTTATTTATTTTGCCTACCTGGTGCTCCGCGACTCGGTGACCGACCTGGACAAGAAGGCCCGCATCTCTGCCGTGTACAACATCTTTGCCTTTGCCTTCCTGTTTCCTTCGATCTGGATCATCCCCCGGCTGATGAAAAGCCTGCACCCCGGCGGCGAAGGCAGCGAGGGCAACCCGGCGCTGAATTACAATGATATGGAACCCGCCATGCGCGCCGTATTCTATCCCGCCGTACTGGGCTGGACCCTCGTGGGCGTATGGATCGTTACGTTGAAGGCCCGGTTGCGCTTTATCCGGGAACAACGGCTGGGCAATGACCCTTTACAGAACCAACCGACCGTAAAATGAGAAAGAAACTGCACGCCACCCTCCTCCTCCTGATGATGCACTCCCTGCTTTGGGCCCAGGGCGGATCCATGGCCGACACCATGCGCTCCAACGGTAAGATCTATGTGGTCATTGCCGTCATCGCGGTCATCTTCATCGGTATGGTGCTGTACCTCGTGCGGCTCGACCGCAAGGTGACCCGCCTGGAGAAAGGACAGGAATAGAAAGCTTACTATCTATTTATAAATTGAAAACGATTGCACATGTCACATGGTACTGATTACAGCTTTTATGAAAGCGTCAACCAGAGCTTTGATAAGGCTTCGAAATTTACAAAATGGGATCCGGGTATCCTGGAGCAGATCAAAGCCTGCAACGCCGTATACCGGATGAAGTTTCCCGTGCGCATGGACAACGGCAGCATCGAGGTGATCGAGGCTTACCGTGTTCAGCACTCCCAGCACAAATCGCCCTGCAAGGGCGGTATCCGCTTCGCCGCAGAAGTAAACCAGGACGAGGTGATGGCCCTCGCCGCGCTGATGACGTATAAATGCGCCATCGTGAACGTTCCGTTCGGAGGCGCCAAAGGCGGTATCAAGATCAATCCCCGCAAGTACACGCCCTACGAGCTGGAAAAGATTACCCGCCGCTACACCTCGGAGCTCATCAAGAAAAACTTTATCGGTCCCGGCACCGACGTTCCCGCCCCCGACTACGGCACCGGCGAACGCGAGATGGCCTGGATCGTGGATACCTACGCCAGCATGCGTCCCGGCGAGATCGATGCTGCAGGCTGTGTGACTGGTAAGCCTGTCACCCAGGGTGGTGTGCGCGGCCGCCGCGAGGCCACGGGCCTGGGCGTTTTCTACGGCCTTCGTGAAGTATGCAACATGCCCGATGTGATGCAGAAGCTGGGCCTGGCGCCCGGCGTGGAAGGCAAGCGCGTGATCATCCAGGGGCTCGGCAACGTGGGCTACCACTCGGCCAAGTTCTTCCAGAACGCCGGCGCGAAAGTCATCGCCCTGGCCGAATATGAAGGCGCCATCTACAGCGACAACGGCCTGGATATCGATGCTGTGTTCGAGCACCGCAAGACCACCGGGTCGATCCTCAATTTCCCCGGTGCGAACAATTTTGCAAAGAACACCGACGCCCTCGAATACGACTGCGACATTCTCATTCCCGCCGCACTGGAGAATGTGATCAACGGCGAGAACGCTCCCCGGATCACCGCCCGGATCATCGGCGAAGCCGCCAACGGCCCGCTGACCCCGGAAGCCGATGAGATCTTTATCCAGAAAGGAACGCTGGTCGTGCCCGACATGTACCTGAACGCCGGCGGGGTAACGGTTTCCTACTTCGAATGGCTGAAGAACCTGAGCCATGTCCGCTACGGCCGCATGGAAAAGCGCTTTACCGAAAACATGAACGCCCATATCATCGGGCAGATCGAGGAACTGACCGGTAAAACGATCATCGAGCGGGAGCGCCAGTTCCTGATGCACGGTCCGGATGAAGTAGACCTCGTATACAGCGGCCTGGAGGAAACGATGATCACCGCCACCCGGGAGATCATGGAAGAATGGCGCCGCAACCCGCAGATCCCCGACATGCGCACCGCCGCTTTTGTGGTGGCCATAAACAAAGTCGGAACCAGTTATGCGGAGTTAGGAATTTTCCCGTAGATTTGAACCGTCTTATAATAGAACTTTGACTGCTTGAAGCGCCCCGCTCCCCGCGGGGCGCTTTACTTAATAGTAACTGCAGCTTTCAAAGCGGCGGTGCCAAGACAACGGAACAGCCGGAAATTGCCCGGCCCTGAAAACGAAATCAACCCTAAATTACAGGGCAAACAGGAATCAATCAGCAACCAATGCCAACGCTACGATACTACTTTGAAGAGGTAACCAGGTGTGAAATGTGCGGCGACAGCACCGCAAACCACAAGGTCCTCGGCCAGCGGCTGAACCAGTCGCAGGGCCTGCAGCCCAAAAAGAAATCCGGGATCTCCGTTTCCGTGAAAAAATGCTCCCGGTGCGAATTGATTTATTCCTCCCCGCAACC
>DATAGL010001006.1:0-2801 GCA_036263755.1 Chitinophagaceae bacterium
CCAGAGGCAGACGGGGCAGGCCGTATTGCAGAAGGAAACAAGCACCATCTGCTGATCCCTCTGCCGTATCCATAAATAAAGCCGCTCCTGAAGCGGCTTTTCCTGCGTGCGCTGTACCGGATTCGAACCAGTGACCCCTACTCTGTCAAAGTAATGCTCTAAACCAGCTGAGCTAACAGCGCTTCCATTCTGCCGGCAAATTACGTTGAAATTTTTCTTCGTTGCAGCTCTTTTTTGATCAGACTTAATTCCCGGGTGGTCTGACCGCCTACCGAGGTATTTTCCTGTGCCCGCCGCATAAGGTAAGGGACCACATCGGCAATGGGGCCAAAAGGCAGGTACTTGCTGACGCTGCAACCTGCCCGGGCCAGGTTAAAAGTAATATTGTCGCTCATGCCATAGAGCTGGCTGAAATGCACGTGCGGATGGTTCATCGGCAGGCCTTTTTCCTCCAGCAGCCGGACGGTCAGCAGGTTGCTGCTTTCGTTGTGCGAAGCGACGATCAGGCCGATGCGGTCGATGTGCTCCACGCAGAAACGCACGGCGGCATCATAGTCGCGGTCCGCAGCGGTTTTGTCCGGCTGTATGGGAGAGGAATAACCCAATTCCGCTGCGCGCCGGCGCTCCTTTTCCATGTAAGCGCCCCGTACCAGTTTCACACCCAGAAGGAAGCCGCGTCCGGAAGCAGCCGCGTAGCATTTTTTAAGGAACTCCAACCGGTCGTGCCGGTACAGCTGGATCGTATTGTATACCACCAGGCGCTCTTTGTTGTAGGCATCCATCATCAGCATGGTCAGGGCATCTACCGGGTCCTGAATCCAGGTTTCTTCGGCATCCACGAGCACACCTACTCCTGATTCCGCTGCGGCCGCAATTACCCGCTGCATCCGTTCACGCACTTTTTCCCATTCCTCCTTTTCTGCAGCAGGCAAGGCTGCCAGTCCCGACTGGTACCTTTTCACGAGGCTTTCCGCACCGGAGGCATGCATCAGTCCGTCGAGCTTCTCAAGCAGAGAGAACCGGGCAAACCCGGTAACCTTGATACTCATGAACGGGATGTTCGGCTGGGAGGCAGCATAACGGATCACGCGGATGAACTCATCCCGCGCCTGGTCGAATGCCGCTTCTCCTTTCTTTCCTTCCACGCCGTAATCCAGGATCACCTGCACCTGCGCTGCGCCCAGCTTGCGGGCTACCGTTGCCGTTTCTTCCAGGGTTTCCCCGCCGACAAACTGCTCGAAAATGGTTTTGCGGATCAGGCCTTTAACCGGCAGTCCGGAACGGATGGCCCAGGGAGTAAGCCGGGTACCCAGCTGCACAAGCCAGGGCTTTCCCATAAGAGCGAACAGGATGTGCGCCTCCCTTAATTCTTTATCGGTTTTATGCCCGAAAGCAAATTCCGTATTATCGAATGCAATCGTATTCATCTGAGCCGCGAAGTTAGTGGTATTCACTGTACAGGCGACAGGAAGGGCATGGCTAGTAGGGGAGTTTGGCGTTTGTGGTTTGGAGTTTGGTGTTTGTAGTGGACCACTCGTTCTACAGGTAAAACCAGCCTTCAACCAACATGCCTACACAACTCCGAACCCCAAACCACAAACGCCAAACTCCTTATGCCATTCTGCGGTTATCTTTGCGGAAACTTGAATTATGCAGGTGAGAACTCCCGCCGATTCTTATACGATGATGACCGAACTGGTGCTGCCCAACGATACCAATGTATTCGGCAACCTTATGGGAGGACGGCTGATGTACTGGATGGATATTGCTGCGGCCATCGCCGCGCAGAAACATTGCAATGCGCCGGTCGTAACCGCTTCCGTAGACAACATTTCTTTTGAGAACCCGATCAAGCTGGGCAATACCGTGCACATCGAGGCCCGGGTGACCCGTGCGTTCAAAACCTCCATGGAGATCCACCTCCGGGTTTGGGGTGAAGACCTTACCCAGCAATACCGCTACCAGAGCAACGAGGCCTACTATACGTTCGTGGCCCTGGACCCTAACCGCAGGCCCCGGCCCGTACCCCAGCTGGAGCCTACCAACGAAGATGAAAAGCGGTTGTTTGAAGGTGCGCTGCGCCGGCGCCAGGTCCGGCTCATTCTCGGCGGCAAAATGAAGCCTGCGGATGCAGCGGAACTGAAAGCATTATTCCTGAATGATTAATGAACCTGCAGGTCAGAGGTCGGAAAGAGTGACGCAGAAAAAAGTTTAGATGTACCCGGCAAGGGTCTTTGAACGATACAAAGAAACAGGTGTGCTCCGGCCACCTTTTTTTCTTTATGGGCAGACAGGAGTAAAAAGGAACCTGATCCTTTAAAAGAACGCATGGCAGCTATCAGCCCTTAAGAAGCTTCCGCTGTTTTCCAGTGGTGTGCTCCCTGCATCATGTGCTGTTTGCTTTGCTCAATAGCATCCATGACCTGGGCCAGGATCACTTCCGGGGGATCGTCGTAGTTGATCTCCATCGGCGGCTTGAAGGTCACGGAAAGCGCCACGCCCTTCTTCTTGAATTTCAGTCCGGTTTTATTGAAGGCCCGCCAGAACCCCTGGATCACCACGGGAATGACTACCGGCTTTGTATGCTTGATGATGTAGGCGGTGCCTTTGCGGCCCGGAGCATAAGGCTTGGTGGTACCCTGCGGAAAGGTGATCACCCAGCTGTTGCTGAGCGCCCGCTCGATTTTGCGGGTATCGGAGGGGTCCAGGCCGCGGCGCACTTCCGAGCCGTCCTTGCGCCAGGTGCGCTTAACGGTCAGGGCCCCGGCCAGGGTGAACAGGCGGCTGATCCAGCTGCTTTT
>DATAGL010001007.1:0-3775 GCA_036263755.1 Chitinophagaceae bacterium
CATCTCGTTCCTGGTTTAAAAGCGCGACAATATAAGCAAATGGGCCGAAGGAGGGGCGGCGGCCGGTTGTTAAGGATTGCTTATAAAGCCCGGCTGCCCGCCCCGGGCGGCGTTCCGCAGTGCAAAGCGGCCGGATTTTCAATAACTTCCCCGCTTAAAGGTCAAGCGTATGAAAAAATGGCTGCTCCTGCTTTCCCTGGCAGGCACTCAGGCACTGGCACAGACAAAAGCCGGGGATGTGCGTTCCTTCACCCTGAAGAACGGCATGAAGTTCCTCGTGCTGGAAGATCATTCCATCCCCAATGCCAACATGTATCTTTTTTACAAGGTGGGCTCGCGCAACGAACACCCGGGCATCACAGGGCTCTCGCACTTTTTCGAGCACATGATGTTCAACGGTGCCAAGAAATACGGCCCGAAGCAGTTCGACCAGGTGATGGAGTACAACGGCGGTTCCAACAACGCCTACACCACCAACGACGTGACGGTATACACCAACTGGTTCCCGGCCTCGGCCCTGGAAAAGATCTTCGACCTGGAGGCCGACCGCATTTCCAGCCTCAGCATCGACCCGAAGATGGTGGAGAGCGAGCGCGGCGTCGTTTTGTCGGAGCGCAGCACGAGCCTGGAGAACTCGCCCTGGAGCCTGCTGTGGCAGCACGTGCAGGCCACGGCCTTCCAGGAAGGGCCGTACCACTGGCCGGTGATCGGCTACGAGGCCGACATTAAAAACTGGTCGAAGGAAGACCTGGAATATTACTTCCGCACCTATTACGCGCCCAATAATGCCGTGGTGGTGGTCTCCGGCAATGTAACCACGGCCGAAGTAAAGCGGCTGGCCGAAAAATACCTGGAGCCCATTCCCGCCCAGCCGGCACCCAAGCCCGTGCACCTCGTGGAGGCGCCGCAGACCGGCGAGCGGAGGATCGCGGTGCAGAAGGAAGTGGCGTATCCCTACCTGGCCATCGGCTACCATGTGCCCGAAGCCCGGCATGAAGACTACTATGCCCTGAACATCCTGGGCGCGGTGCTCACCACGGGCAACTCTTCGCGCCTGTACGCCAGCCTGGTGGACAGCCAGCAGCTGGCTTCCGCAGTGTTTACCTATTACGAGGATGCGTTCAACCCGACGCTGTTCCTCGTCAACGCCGTAGCCAACAAGGACGTAACGCCGGAACAGCTGGAGGCGGCCATTTATGCCGAGCTGGAAAAAGTGAAGAAAGAAGGGATCACCGAGCGCGAGCTTCAAAAGATCAAGAACCAGAAGCTGATCGAATTTTACAACCAGGTGGAAACGATCAACGGCAAGTCGAACAACATGGGCACCTATGAGGTGTTCTTCGGCGATTACCGGAAAATGTTCGATGCCCCGGCAGCCTACAGCAAGGTCACCGTCGAGGACATTAAGCGCGTGGCCAATACCTACCTGAAGAAGAGCAACCGGACGGTGGGGGTGCTGACGGCGGATGTTGAATAGAGTGGTATTGGTGGTACTGGTAGTATTAGTGGTATTGGTAGGTTCAGGCATATGGAGTTTGCGCATTCACGGGTTCACACGTTCACTTGTTCCTTTAAGCGGGATCAAATTAGTGAAAGGCAGTGCAGCACCCGACCCGGATAAGAAACCATCAACCACAAACCACAAACCACAAACCGCAAACATGCAAACCTGCAAACCCGTAAACCTGTGAACACATAAACTATTAAACTTTAAACATGAAACGCCTCCTCATACTTGTATTAACGCTCTGCACCAGCTGCTCACTGCTCGCGCAGGCCTCCTTTAAACTGCCGGCCTATGAAAAGGTGGTGCTGAAGAACGGCCTTACGCTGTACCTGATGGAGCAGCATGAAGTGCCCGTGATCTCCGTATCGGCCATCTTTCCCGCCGGCGCGATCTACGACGCGGGCCAGTCGGGCCTGGCCAACATGACGGCCACCGCCCTCATGCACGGCACCCGCAACCGCACGAAGGCACAGCTCGAGGAAGCCCTCGACTTCGTGGGCGCCACGGTGAACACTTATGCCAGCAAGGAATCGGCAGGGCTGTCGGCCAAGTTCGCCGCCCGCGACCGCAACCTGGTGCTCGACCTCATCCGCGAAATCCTGCTGATGCCTTCGTTCGAGCCGGCCGAATTCGAAAAAGAAAAAAAGCTCCTGCTGGCCGAGCTGGAGCAGGCGAAGGAAAGCCCGCGCAACGTCATCGGTAATTATTTCGACCAGCTCTCCTACGGGGCCCATCCCTATGCCAACCCGGTAAGCGGGCGGTCGCCCAGCGTTACCGCGCTGAACGCGGCCGATGCCCGCAAGTTTTACACTACCCACTACGTGCCGAACGGATCTGCCCTGGCGGTGGTGGGTGATTTTTCCACCCGCGAGATGAAGGCCCGGCTGACGGCGCTTTTCGGCGGCTGGGCCAGGGGCAGCCTCCCCGAAACGGTGGCCGGCCAGCCGGTGGCGGGAAAAAAGGAAGCCACCGTCCTGCTTGTGAACAAGGAAGATGCACGCGAGACCACCTTTTACATCGGCGGTCCGGGCGTGCCGCGCAGCCATCCCGAATACGTGGCCATCGAAGTGGTGAACACGGTGCTGGGCGGACGCTTTACTTCCTGGCTCAACGAAGAGCTGCGCATCAATACGGGACTGACCTACGGGGCGGGCAGCGGCTTCTCCCCGCTGAAGAATGCCGGCACCTTCCGCATCTCCACCTTCACCGACAAAAAGAACACCGAAGCCGCCATCGACAAGGCGCTCGAAGTGCTGAACCGGCTGCATACCCAGGGCATTGATCCCGAAACGCTCACTTCGGCGAAGAACTATGTGAAGGGACAGTATCCACCCCGCTACGAAACAGCCGGCCAGCTCGCCGGGCTGCTCACGCAGATGTTCTGGTACGGCTTCAACGAATCCTTCATCAACCAGTTTCAGAACACGGTAGACGGACTGACGCCGGAAGGCGCCAGGGCCATCGTGCAAAAGCATTTCCCGAAAAACAACCTGCAATTCGTGCTGGTCGGCCGGGCCGAAGACATCCGCAAGGTGGCCGGGAAATACGGCCGCGTGGTGGAAGTGGACATTAAGGAAGAAAGTGTAAAATCATTTTAAGCAGCTGCGGCAGCAAAGGAAAAAGCCATCCCGGGGGATGGCTTTTTTTATCACCGCACAATCGAACAGGTCTTGAGGTAAAGGTGGAAGAAGAACGGTGGTTCGTTTGGCTTCAGCCGCTATGGTTCTCGGTTACCAATCTTTTAATATCCTCGAGGCTGCTGCGCTGCAGGTCGTCGAGCGTGATGTTCTTACCCATCAGCCCGGCCCGTCCTTCAAAGGCCAGGAAGTACTGGCCTTCTTCCAGCGCATTGCCATACAGGTCGCTTTCCATCAGGTACACGCCGGCCAGGGTGGAAAAGGCAAACACATGTGCCTCCCGGGCCAGCGGGGCGTTGACGCGTTCTCCGGAGAGGTACAGGCCCAGCCGCTCCCGGAGCACCGGGTCAGGAACGGTTCTCATTTGTTTCATTTAAACGGTTGGCCTCACTGATGCCTTTTCCCGTAATGGTATAGGTAGCGTGGGTGGCACCGTCGAGCTGCACCAGGAAGCCTTCCTCGGTGAGTTCGTTTACTAAAAACTGCAGGTGTTCGTTATTCGGAACGCAGCCCAGGTTTTCTTCTTTGGCCATGTCGGTAAACAGCAGGGTTTCATGCCGGGTCATCGTGTCCAGGATGCGTGTACGGTTCAGTATGCTCATGCGTTACGTATTAGAGGTGAAGGGAAGGT
>DATAGL010001008.1:0-8912 GCA_036263755.1 Chitinophagaceae bacterium
TGGCCTGGAACGCTTTATCGACTTCCTCAAAAACGACCCGGTGTACGGGGGATGCGCCGTCATGCTCGGTGTACCCACCGCCTGGAGGGAACTGAACGCCGACTGCCTGCCGGACCCTTACCTGCACCAGCTCATCCGGAGTGCCGACCTGGTGCTGCCCTGGACGGTGCAGCGGTATACGCCCCTGCTTCACAATGACATGGACCGTTTCCGCGACAACCTCATTAAAGACCTGGAGTGGTGCCGGGCCCAGAATGTGGAATACGTACCCTGCGTGTACCCGGGCTTCAGCTGGCACAACCTCAGCCGGTATGAGTTCCCTGACGACATAAAGCCCGTCGGCTCCATCCCGCGGCAGGGCGGGCGCTTTTACTGGCAGCAGATCGCCACGGCCATCCGGTCGGGTGCCTCCATGCTGTACGTGGCCATGTTTGATGAAGTGAACGAAGGCACGGCCATTTTCAAGGTCACCGATACGCCGCCCGTCAGCACTGTCACATCCTTCCTGAACAACGACGGCCGCCCGCCCGATCATTACCTGTGGCTGACCGGTGAAGCCGCCCGGATGCTGCGGAACGAAAAGCCCCTGAGCGATAAAATGCCCGTACGGCCCTGAGCCTTTCCCGCGGGGAATTTCCGGAGGTGCGGGTTCGCTTTGCCGGTAGGTGTAAATTGCACCATCATGAACACATACTTTTTGAAACACCGGTTGTTGCTCCGGGCGATGATGCTGATGCTGTTCTTTCCTGCCATTGCCCCGGGGCAGCCGGCCGGGAAAGGGCCTGCGGCTATGGAACCGGCTGTTATCCCCGGCGACTTTGCCGATCCTTCCGTGATCCGGGTGGGCCGAACCTTTTATGCCGTAGGTACTTCATCGGAATGGGCGCCGCATATACCCCTCTTCTCTTCCGCGGACCTGCGCGCCTGGAAGCAAACCGGCTACGTACTGCCGCAGACCCCTGACTGGGCCTTGTCCTCCTTCTGGGCACCGGAGTTTTTTTATGCCGACGGCACCTACTACGTGTATTACGTAGCCCGCCGGAAATCGGATTCCATTTCCTGCATCGGTGTGGCCACTTCGCGCTTCCCCGACCGGGAGTTTACCGACCGGGGCGTAGTGGTGTCCTGGGGAAGGGAAGCCATTGATCCGTACCTGTTCGAGGAAAACGGGCAGCGCTATATTACCTGGAAAGCCTACGGCCTGGACGACCGCCCGATCGAGTTGCTGGGCAGCCGGCTGTCCGCCGACGGGCTCCGCCTCGAGGGAGAGCCGTTCTCCCTGCTTAAAGACTCACTCCGCCAGGGACTCGAAGGGCAGAGCCTCGTCAAGCGGAACGGCTACTATTACCTGTTTTATTCTGTAGGCGCCTGCTGCGGACAGCAGTGCAGCTACCTGCTGAACGTAGCCCGTTCCACCACGCTGGCAGGTCCGTATACGCCCTATTCCGGCAATCCCCTATTGAAGGACGACGAACACTGGAAATGCCCCGGTCATGGCACACCGGTTCAGACCAATAGCGGGAAGGATTATTTCCTTTTCCATGCATACAGCCAGAAAGACGATGTGTTCACCGGCCGCCAGGGACTGCTGCGGGAGATCCGGTGGCCGGAAGAAGGCGGCTGGCCCGCTTTCCTAAAAGCGGCTGAACCATTGGCCTCCCTGCCCGCACCTTTCCGCGACGACTTTACATCCGCAACCCTCCCCGTGGCCTGGCAATGGGACTTCCGGCATGCACAGCCAGAAGTGCAGCTCCGGAACGGTACGCTCCACTTGTCAGGGGAACGGCAGGGCACAAACGAAACGGGGGTTGCCCTGACGGTACGTCCTGCCCGCGGCAATTATAATCTGGTCACCGGAGTGGTAGCGCCCAACGAAAGCCTCCAGGGACTGGTGCTGTATGGTGATGCCGGTCAGTCGGCAGGCATCGGCGTGCAGGGCGGCGCTGTGCAGGTATGGGCGGTACAGAAGGACAAAAGAACCCTCCTGGCAACGGCCCCGCTAACAAGTAAAAAAGGAGTGGAGCTCAAAATGGAAGTAAGGGAAGGCTACCGGTGCCGGTTCTTTTACAAAACGGCAGGGGCGGCCTGGAAAGAATTGAAAACAGGCGCGGAAGGTTATTTCGATGCCCGTTTCCTGCCGCCCTGGGACCGCAGCCCGCGTCCCGGTCTCCATCACCTGGGCCGCCCCGGTATTCCGGCTTCCTTTTCTTATTTTTCACTTACCTATCAGCCTTAACCGGCGAAAGGAGCACCGGGGTATTTCCGGCCCGATAGTATTACCGCAAAACCGACCTGCATGCTTAAAAAAATGATGCTTGCCGGTGCCCTGGTCTTCATGGGCACCCGTATGAACGCCCAGACAGGAGCGCCCTTAAAGCTTTGGTACACCGCGCCGGCCGGTGCGGTCTGGGAGCGGGCCCTCCCGGTGGGCAACGGCCGGCTCGGCGCCATGGTTTTCGGCAACGTGGCCCGGGAAGAGTAGCGGCTGAACGAGCATACCATCTGGACCGGATCCCCGAACCGGAACGACAACCCGGATGCCCTGGCGGCACTCCCCGAGATCCGCCGCCTCATATTTGCCGGCCGGCAGCGGGAAGCCGAGCAGCTGGCCGGCAAAACAATGCAGAGCCGAAAGTCCCACGGGCAGAAGTTTGTGCCGTTCGGCAGCCTGCTGCTCCACTTTCCCGGGCACGACCAACCGGGAGCATACCACCGGGAACTGGATATTGATCAGGCGGTTGCCCTTACCCGTTATACAGTGAACGGCGTTCGCTTTACCCGCACCGTACTGGCCTCCCTCGTGGATGATGTGCTGCTGGTGCGGCTGACTGCCGACAAGCCCGGCGCGCTGAACTTTACGGTGCAGTTTACTTCCCCGCAGCCCGGTACCCGCCGTACCGCAGGACCGGCCGGCACGCTGCAGTTAAGCGGTACCACACCGGGTCACGAAGGGGTTCCGGGCGGTGTCCGGTTTACCGGGCTGGTGCAGGTGGTGCTGCGCGGGGGGCGGCAGGCAGGCAGCGATACCGCACTCACCGTGCAGGGAGCCAATGAAGCCACGCTGTACCTGTCCATAGGCACCAATTTCCGGAACTACAAGGACCTCAGCGGCGAAAGCGGCGCCCGGGCGCTGCACCTGCTGAACCTGTCGGTGGCGAAAGGAGCGGAAGCCATCCAGCGCGCCCATACGGCCAGATACCGGCAGTATTTTAACCGGGTACGGCTCCACCTGGGCAACAGCCCCTCCGCTGCGGAAGCACCGACCGACGTGCGCCTGGAGCGCTTTGCCCGTGGCTGGGACCCGGAACTGGTAACCCTTTATTTCCAGTACGGGCGGTACCTGCTCATTTCCAGTTCCCGGCCCGGCGGTCAGCCCGCCAACCTGCAGGGGCTCTGGAACCCGCACATGAACCCGCCCTGGGACAGCAAGTATACCATCAACATCAACACGCAGATGAACTACTGGCCGGCCGAAAAAACGGCCCTGCCCGAGCAGCACGAGCCCTTGTTCCAGATGGTGCGGGAACTGGCGGAAACGGGAAAGGAAACTGCCCGCGTCATGTACGGGGCCCGCGGCTGGATGACCCACCACAACACCGACCTGTGGCGGATCACCGGCCCGGTGGACAGCATCTTCTGGGGGATTTTCAATATGGGCGGTGCCTGGCTGAGCCAGCACCTCTGGGAGCATTACCTGTACAGCGGCGACCGGCCGTTTTTACAGCAGGCCTACCCCGTACTGAAAGGCGCCGCCCTGTTCCTCAAAGACTTCCTGGTGGAACACCCCCAAAAGGGCTGGATGGTGATTAACCCCGGCACCTCCCCGGAAAATGCCCCGCGGGCACATGGCGGTTCTTCCTTTGATGCCGGGACCACTTCCGACAACCAGATCGTTTTTGACGTGCTGAGCACCGCCATCCGCGCATCGGAAATCCTGCAGACAGACGCCCTTTTTTCCGACAGCCTCCGGGTGCTGCGCAGCCGCCTCCCCCCGATGCATGCCGGGAAGCACGGGCAACTTCAGGAGTGGCTGGAAGACATCGATGTCCCCTCGGACCGGCACCGGCATATTTCCCATTTGTACGGACTGTTTCCTTCCGCGCAGATCTCCCCGTACCGCACACCGGAACTCTTCCGGGCGGCCAAGACCACCCTGCTGCACCGCGGCGATGTATCCACCGGCTGGAGCATGGGCTGGAAGGTGAACTGGTGGGCGCGGATGCTGGACGGGAACCATGCCCTGCAGCTTATCCGCAACCAGCTTTCCCCGGCCACCAATAACGACGGGTCGGGCGGCAGCTATCCGAACCTTCTGGATGCCCATCCGCCGTTCCAGATCGACGGCAATTTCGGCTGCACCTCGGGCATAGCCGAAATGCTGCTGCAAAGCCACGACGGGGCCCTCCACCTGCTGCCGGCCCTGCCCGATGCATGGAAGGAGGGAAGCGTGCAGGGGCTGCGGGCGCGGGGCGGGTTCGTGGTCGAAGACCTGGAATGGAAAGGGGGTAAGATCACCCGGCTCGTCATCCGGTCCGGACTGGGCGGCGCCTGCCGGATCCGCGCGCCGCATGCGCTGAAAGTAAAAGGCCGGAACCGGCTGACCCCTGCTTCCGGTCCCAATGCGAACCCCTTCTTTGCCACCGATGCTGTAGCCGATCCCGTCATTGCAGACAGGAATGCCCTTCTTTCTGTTCCGGTACCGCCAACGGTCCTCTATGACCTGGAGATAGGGGCGGGGGAAACGGTTACCCTGGTGGGCGACTCCCGGTAGTAGCGACTACATATCCCGGCATTTATGGCCGGTATACTGCCGGGAGCCGGCCTGTTCGCCCTGTCCAGGTACGATCTTCTCCTGGTGATCCAACAACCCTTTGGTTGGATCATGCTCCTTACTGCCGCCGGGCCTACCGGCACCAGCTACCCGAACAACCGGTTGATGCCGCGCATTATCCGGACTGCTTTTCCGGTAGACTAAACCGGTGTCTTACGGTGAGGCCCCTTTTTCTTTTCTTCAATGGCCGGGGATACAATTTTTTTACTACACCGCTGCTCTATCCCTGGCAACGCTTACCCGCAAGTTGGGCTACCCCTGCGCTGATGAGGGCGCTGCAAACCGGTTCAGGAACCCTGAACCGCTTTGCATTTGTGGCCTGTTTACCCGCAAAACAAGTGGGCCATGATCCCGTTACGCCCGGTTGTGTCCGCCGGGTTTTGTATTTCTTCTGTTCCTGCGTAAATGGACCGCCGGCAACAACCCGGCTGAAGGTGTGGAAGAACTGGCCCTTTAGCAGAGCGAAATGCAGGAAAGGCCATTTCCCCGGAAAAGCGCTGCAGCCCCGGAAGCATGCCGCTGTTCCGCAATCGGGGGCATTTGCGGGATTCGTTTTCAACAGGCAGGCGATAAAGGCGTAGGATTTGCATAGTCCCATGCGGCAGGGTAAAGGATGGGCCGGCCCATCCTCTTCCCAACGCCTCCTTTAAACCTGTAAATACTATAATCAATGAGAAGGTTACCTGTTTATCTTTTACTGGACACTTCCGGCTCCATGACCGGCGAACCCATCGAAGCCGTAAAGAACGGCGTTCAGGTCATGATCAGCTCCCTTCGTCAGAACCCGCAGGCCATTGAAACGGCTTATATCAGCATCATCACCTTCGACAGCACCGCCCGGCAGATCGTTCCGCTGACCGACCTGGCTTCCTTCCAGATGGTGGACATCAAGGCCACGGGTACCACCAGCCTCGGCGAGGCCCTCAAAGTGGTCAGTACCTGCATCGATAACGAGGTGACCAAAACCACTGCCGAGCAGAAAGGCGACTGGAAGCCGCTGGTATTCATCATGACCGACGGTATTCCTACCGACGACTGGCAGAGCGGACTGGAAGAGTTCAGGAAGCGGAAAACGGCCTTTACCGTTGCCTGCGCCGCGGGCAGTGCAGCCGACTCCAACCTGCTGAAGCAGATCACGGAGAATGTGGTCACCCTCGATACGGCCGACAGCCAGAGCATCTCCAAGTTCTTTACCTGGGTGAGCGCGTCCATCGGTGTCACCTCTACCAAAGTGGAAGACGGCGGCAAGGAAGTGACCGGGCTGGGTGAGCTGCCCCCGCCGCCCTCCGAGCTGAACGTAGTCGTATAACCCATTCAGGGCAGGTGCCCGGGACCCATTTTTAATTGCCGGCAGTCACTTGCATCCGGCATCGGAACAAATTGCAGCAGATGAGTGACATGGAACAATGGATTGCCCGCTTCTTTGAAAGCAACGGAACCACAGTGCCGGAAAGCCAACAGGACTTATTCGCCCGGTTCCTGCAGCGGGAAGAAAACAAAGCGCTCACCGGGGTGCTGGTGGAAAACGGAAACAGGCTTATGCAAAACTGGAAACTGGAAGAACGGGTGGCAGAGATCCTGCAACAGCCCCTCCGGATCCCGAACGGAACCGTGGGAAAGCCCTATGCGGCGAAAATCGGGCTGGAAGACCTGAGCGCAAAGGGAATCGTGGAACATGGCTTTTCGGGCCTGGAGGAACTGGGGCTCCGTTACGATGCGGCCGAAGGCCAGATCACCGGGGTGCCCACGCAGAGCGGCGACCTCCCGATCCGTTTCCGCTTCCGGATAGAGGGCCAGGCGGAGGATGCGTTCCATGAGAAACCCCTGACCCTGATCATCAATCCCGACCCGAAGAGTTTGTGGAAAAACCTGGAAAGCGATAAAGCCGACCCGCACTGGAAGGAAGACAACGTAACGGTGTTTGCGCCCCTGGGCGACCGGCACATTCTCGTTTCCTCCAAGCGGGGCCGCTCGCATGCCAATGTCGGCTCGTTCCGGGAAGATGATTTTGCCTTCTCCTCCCTGGAGCAGGGCTGGCAGATCGTTGTAGTGGCCGATGGAGCCGGGAGCGCCCGCCTGTCCCGCAGGGGCTCGGAGCTGGCCTGCCGCGAAACGGTGGATTTTTTCCAGCAACCGGAAGCGGTGGAACGCCTGGTGGAATTTGAGGGCATCCTGCACCGGTACCGCGCCGAAGAAGGCGGGGCAGCGGAAAAGGAGCTGAACCGCTTTATCTACCAGTTCCTCGGCCGGGCGGCTTTTACCGTGCACAAAAAGCTGGAAGCATTTGCCCTGGCGGAGGGCTTCGGGCTGAAAGACCTGAGCACGACGCTCATCTTCACCCTATGGAAAAAAACGGAGACGGGCTATGCCTTTCTGTCTTTCGGCGTAGGTGATTGCCCCATTGCGGTACTCAACCGGGAGGAAACGGAAGTAACCCTGATGAACTGGATCGATGTAGGGGAATTCGGCGGCGGTACCCGGTTCATCACCATGCCGGAAATTTTCAAAAGCGAAGCCTTTGCCACCCGTTTCAGCTTCAAGGTTATGGACGATTTTTCCTACCTGTTCCTCATGTCCGACGGCATTTACGATCCGAAGTTCGTGGTGGAAGCCGCCCTGCCCAAAATAGAAAAATGGCGGGAGCTCCTGGATGACCTCGGCGGCAAAAACGGGGAAGGGGCGAAGGTGGATCTCCGGGTGGACAATGAAGCCATCGGGGAGGAGTTCTCCCGCTGGATGGATTTCTGGAGCCCCGGCAACCACGACGACCGCACGCTGGCTATAATCTTCTGACGGGCATCCACCCAACCCAACTATTTGATTTAAAAATGAGGCAGTGAGTTACCTGAACAATTTTTCCGAAAAAGCATCTTCTCCCATTAAAACGGCCGCTTCGGTGGTGCATCCCGGCAAAACCTACCCCTATGTGGACAATGGAGAGCCGATGCGGGGCGGTATGAAGGACGTTTATTTCGGGCCCGACAAATCGTACGTGGTGGCCTTTTACCGCGACAAGCAGGACTACAATTCCCGGGACCGCCTGAAGAAGATCGTCACCCAGTATTACGACAGCTTTTTCAACCGGGAAGGCGGCGAGTATTTCCGGGAGCTGTACTGCTGGCCCACCGATATGGTGGAGCAGGATGGAAAGGTGGGACTGGTGGTGCCGACCTATAACCGGAACTTCTTTTTTAAGAAAGGCTATGCCTCCGGTGAAGGGATCAGGGGAAAAGAAAAGCAGGGACTCTGGTTTGCCTCTGCCAAATTCCGCCACCCCCAGTTCGCCCTGCGTCTTGACAGCAGTGAGCTGGGCAACTGGCTTTCCTATTTCCAGGTCTGCGTCAAGATCGCCCGGGGCGTCAAGCGCCTGCATGCAGCCGGGCTGGCGCACTCCGATCTTTCCTATAAAAATGTACTGGTGGACCCGGTAAGCCGCTCGGCCACGATCATCGATATCGACGGGCTGGTGGTACCGGGCCTCTACCCGCCGGACGTGATCGGCACGGCCGATTTCATTGCACCGGAAGTGCTGGCCACGAAGCACCTGGACCTGCGCGATCCGGCCCGTAAGCATGCCAACCGCACCACCGACCTGCATGCGCTGGCCGTCATGATTTATATGTACCTGCTGTACCGGCACCCGCTCAAAGGCGGAAAGGTAAACTCCATGGATACCGAACAGGACGACCTGCTTTCCATGGGAGAGAAGGCCCTTTTTGTAGAGCATCCTTCCGATGCCTCCAACCGGCCCAAACTCGATCAGGTGTCCAAATGGACGCTGCCCTGGGCCGATGTACGCCAGCTTCCGTATACCCTGACAGGCCCTTACCTCACGGAACTGTTCAACCAGGCATTCATTACCGGGCTGCATCAGCCCAATGCCCGTCCCAATGCCGATGCCTGGGAGCAGGGCCTGCTCAAGACCACGGACCTGATGCAGCCCTGCAGCAACAAGCAGTGCGGCCAGCAGTGGTTTGTTTTCGACAATACCGTAGCCCCCCGCTGCCCGTTCTGCGGTACGCCCGTGAAAGGCCCGCTGCCGGTGCTGGACCTGTATTACCAGTTTAAGCCCACGGTCTGG
>DATAGL010001009.1:0-3043 GCA_036263755.1 Chitinophagaceae bacterium
TGGACCCGGAACAAACAAAGACCTATGCCTTCCCGGCAGGCACGGAGATCTATGTGGCGGACAGGAAGCAGGAAGCCTTTGCCATGAAGGGGAACGACATTAAAGCTTCCGGCCAGAAGCCCACGTTTATACTGGCGGAACGCAGTGATACGGTCCGCATAATCCTGAGCACCCTGGGCCAGGTATCAAAAGAAGGCCAGCCCTTGCGAAAGGAACGATAAAGAGGCGTGCTTCCCGTGTGCGTGCCGGAGTAGTGCCGTCTCCCTTGCCCGGCGATCTATCCGTCTGCCATTCAGTTATCCAAAGTCAGATTTCATTCTATCAAAACGTTTAAAAGACACCGGTCATGAAACATAACTTCTTTCTTACCGCATTGGGTTGCCTGCTTTTCTTTTGTTCGTTTGCCTCCCGGCCGGATAACGAAAAGCAACCCGGAACCATCACGCGAACAGAAGCCCTTGTGGATGGAAAGAAGTTGGAAAAGACCGTCATCCTGCTGGACGGAAGCACTTCGCGGGAAGACCTGATTCATACCTGCCAATTCCTGGCCGGGGAAAATGTGCAGTTGACCTTTGACAAACTCAGCATCGGCCGGAGCTTCCTGGGCCTGGCCGGGAAGCAGCGCATCCGGGTGGCGGAAGGAACGATCCGGCTGGCGAATGGTGCGGCGCAGTCGTTTAAGGCAGGAGGGATCACTTCCTTCCGGTTCATCAAAATCCAGTACACAAAGGACCTGGCAGGGGAAACCGCGCAGCTGGAAATGATTGAGATCGTGGATTGAGGAAGCGGCTGCCTTCGGAAGACCTGCAGTCTGTTCTGCGATTTCCTTCTCTGTCCGCTTGTCAGGGCAGTACATGAAAGCACAACTGCCCGACGATATAATGGTATTCCGCTGAAAATGGTCCCTTCCGCACAGCTAAACCGTTGAACAGGCAAGGCTATCAGGTCCATTGTTTCAGTACCTCTTTACCCATTCGCGTCCTTGATTCTGAATAGTAGGAACCTCTCTTGATCTCTTCCTCTGCGGGCGGACTTGGTTAGAGGAGCGGATGCTTCATAACTGCCTTTCCAAAGCGAATTTGCAGCCAAAGCGGTCAGCGTATAACTCACGCGCTGCGATCCGGCAAGCATTTACTTTTCAACCTTTCAACAAATCAACTAAGCCTATTTTCCAACAGCAAACCCCCGCACCAGCCCTACACCACAGGACACTCCATTTCCCCCGGATGGCTTATCTTGTCGGAAGGTAAAAACGCCTGTGCGCAGCTATATGAATCGGAAGAACCTTATCCTCTGGCCGGCCCTCCTGCTGGTGCTGGCCTCCTGCTCGGGAAAACAAAAAAATTATAAAGGCTGGACCACCTACAAAGGCTCCAAGGAAAACATCCATTACTCTTCGCTTTCGGAAGTGGATACCGGCAATGTGGCCGGCCTGCAGGTGGCCTGGACCTACCGCACGGGTGATGCCGACACGGTGCATTCCTCGCAGATCCAGTGCAACCCGATCATGGTGAACGGCCTGCTGTACGGCACCACGCCCCAGATGAAGCTGTTTGCCATCGACGCCGCCACCGGCCAGCCGCGCTGGGTATTCAACCCTTTTGATTCGCTGGACCAGGACAAGCGGATGTTCTTTATCCTCAACAACTCGCGCGGCGTCAGCTACTGGACCGACGGAAAGGACGACCAGCGGATCTACTATACGGCCGGATCTTACCTGTACTGCGTGAATGCCCTTACCGGGAAGTCGGTTTCCACTTTCGGCGACGGCGGCAAGATCGACCTGCACAGTGGGCTGGACCGCGACGTGCCCGACCTGTTCGTTACGGCCACCTCGCCCCCGATGGTGTACCGCGACCTGCTTATCACCGGCATCCGGGTGGACGAGGGCCCGCTGGCCGCACCCGGCCACATCCGCGCCTTCGATGCCCGTACCGGTCAGCGCCGCTGGATCTTTCATACCATTCCGCATCCCGGCGAGCCAGGCTTTGAAAGCTGGGAGGACACGACGGCCTACCGCTTCATCGGCGGGGCCAACGCCTGGAGCGGGTTCTCCCTCGACGAAGAGCGCGGGATTGTATTTGCGGCCACGGGCTCGGCTTCCTATGATTTTTACGGGGGCAAGCGCAAGGGCGCAAACCTGTTTGCCGACTGTCTCCTGGCGCTGGACGCGGCCACCGGTAAACGCCTCTGGCATTTCCAGCACATCCACCATGATGTGTGGGACCGCGACCTGTCCTCCCCGCCGGCGCTGGTGCGGCTGAAAAAAGACGGAAAGGAGCTCGATGCCGTTGCCCTGACCACGAAGACAGGGTTTGTGTACCTGTTCGAGCGGGAAAGCGGGAAGCCGGTCTATCCCATCGAGGAGCGCCCCGTTCCGCAAACCTCCGACCTGGCAGGGGAAAAACTGCATCCCACCCAGCCCATCCCCACCAAACCGGTCTCCTTTATGCGGCAGCGGGTAACGGAAAAAGACCTGAACCCCTACCTGCCCCCGGCTTCGCTGGCCGAGGTGAAGCAGCGCTGGGCCTCCTATAAGAACGACCATATGTACCATCCGCCGACCCTGCAGGGCACCGTGGTATTCCCCGGTCTCGATGGCGGGGCGGAATGGGGCGGGCCTTCCTACGACCCGGCTACGAACATCCTGTACATTAACGCCAATGAAATGGCCTGGGTGATCCAGGCAGTGGAAGTAAAGAACGAAGCCGCCGGCAACGAAAGCTACGAGCAGGCCGGCAAGCGCCTGTACCAGAGCAACTGCATGACCTGTCATGGCCCCGAACGCCAGGGCTCGGGCAACTTTCCCGCGCTGACCGGAGCCGAACGGAAATACACGCCCGAACAGTTCCATGCCCTGCTGCAATCGGGCCGGCGCATGATGCCCGCCTTCAAGCAACTGACGACCGACGAACGCGAGGCCATTGCCTCCTTTGTGCTCAACCGGGCCGCTGAACGCAGCAAGCCCTTTGTGGCAGCCCATAAAGAAGATCCCACCAAGCTCCCTTATTCCATCACCGGTTACAACAAATTCCTCAGCCGG
>DATAGL010001010.1:0-9061 GCA_036263755.1 Chitinophagaceae bacterium
CATCTCGTCGTGCTCCACCACCACCACCGTATTGCCCAGGTCGCGCAGCTCCTTGAGCACCCGGATGAGGTTTTCGGTATCGCGGGAATGCAGGCCGATGGAAGGCTCGTCGAGAATATAGAGGGAGTTGGTCAGGTTGGAACCAAGGCTGCGCGTCAGCTGGATGCGCTGGCTTTCGCCGCCCGACAGCGTATTGGCAAGCCGGTTGAGCGTAAGGTAGCCGAGGCCCACTTTGAGCAGGGTGTCGATGCGGTGCTGGATCTCGAGCACCACCCGCTTGGCCACTTTCTGCTCGAACTCGGAAAAGCCTGCCACGGCGCCGTCGAACCATACTTTCAGGTCGCGCACGGGCAGCTCGCTCAGCTCCCCGATGTGGCGGCCCTGGACCTTCACGTACAGGGCTTCCTTGCGCAGGCGGTAGCCGTTGCACTCCGGGCAGGTGGTGCGGCCGCGGTAGCGGCTGAGGAGCACGCGGTATTGCACTTTATAGAGGTTCTGCTCCACTTCCTTGAAGAAGGCGTTGATGCCGTCCACGAACTGGTTGCCCTCCCACAGGATGCGGTATTGCTCGCGCGACAGGTCCATCACCGGCTTGTGCACGGGGAAGTCGAACCGCCGGGCACCACGCACGAACTGCTCGCGCCACTGGCCCAGCTTTTCGCCTTTCCAGGGCGCCACCGCACCTTCGTAGATGCTCAGTAATTTGTTGGGGATCACCAGGTCCTCATCAATGCCCAGCACCATGGAAAAGCCTTCGCAGGTGGGACAGGCCCCAAAGGGGTTGTTGAAGGAGAACAGGTTGGGTACCGGTTCCTCGAAGGCAATGCCGTCGAGTTCAAAGCGGTTGTTGAAATGCAGCAGCTTTACGGCACCGGGCCTGCCGCCCGGCGGGTCCACTTCCACATACACATCCCCCTCCCCTTCGTAGAACGCCGTGCCGACGGAGTCGCCCAGCCGGTGTTCGTCGTCCTCGTCGAATTCCTTGACCACGATCCGGTCGATGAGCACGAACACATTCTCGGGATAGCGGAAGGCTTCGATGAATGCGTCGCCGTCTTCGAGCAGTTCTTCAATCCGGTAGGTAACGCTTTCGGAAATGGGATTTTCTTTCTGTGTGGCCGATACCGCGGATACGTAGACCCGGGTAAAGCCTTTCTGCATAAGGATGCCCAGTTCCTCCCGCACGTCGCGGTTGCGGTGCTGCCGGAACGCGGTGAGGATGAACACGCGGGCCCCTTCCTTTTGAGAGCGGATAGCTTCGATCACGTCCTTCACGTCGTCTTTCCGGACTTCCCGACCGGAAACGGGCGAAATGGTACGCCCCACGCGGGCAAAAAGCAGGCGCAGGTAGTCGTAGATCTCGGTCATGGAACCCACGGTGGAGCGGGGCGTGCGGGTGATCACCTTCTGTTCGATGGCGATGGCCGGGGCCAGGCCCTTGATGTAGTCCACGTCGGGCTTGTCCATCCGGTTGAGGAACTGGCGCACGTAGGCACTGAGGCTTTCCGCATAGCGCCGCTGCCCTTCGGCATACAGCGTATCGATGGTCAGGGATGATTTGCCCGAGCCCGACACGCCGGTAACGACGATCAGCTTATTGCGGGGAAATTCGACATCGATGTTCTTCAGGTTGTGTACCCGGGCGCCCTTGATGATAATAGGCCCGTTATCGTAGCTGTTGATTCCTTTCTTTACGGCTGGGGTCGCTTCCTTCTGTTTCATAATTCTCTTCGGCAAAGGTACAGGGCCGGGCAGGGAATAGTGTTAACACTTTCTTTAGAAAAAACGGATGGGCGGAGCAAAATAATTATTGTGTTTTCTAAAAAACGGGTTTATTTTTATAGCGTAAACTTCCGGTTCTATAATAACTAGATAATACCCACACGCCTATCGTACTGAACTTCTACACAGTTTTTATTATCCTTTAAAGTCCAATCCAATCATCCTTGAACCCCTTAAAACTGTAGGAGTTTATGTCATCATTATCCAAACTGACCGACCACGATCTGATCAATTCCTTTATTTCCGGTAATGTAAACGCTCTGGAAGCGCTTGTATTGCGTCATAAGGACAAGCTTTATACTTCCATTTTGTTTTTAGTTAAAGACAAGTATCTTGCCGAAGATATCTTCCAGGATGTTTTTATCCGGATTATCGACACGATGCGCAGCGGCCGGTATACCGAGGAAGGCAAATTCCTTCCCTGGGCCATGCGGATTGCCCACAACCTCTGCGTGGACCATTTCCGCAAGGTAAAAAGAACCCCGACGATCAAGAACAGCGATGATCAGGATATTTTCGAAGTGCTTAACTTTGCCGACGAGAGCGCTGAGGAAAAAATGATCAAGCAGCAAAGCCACAGCCGCGTCCGCGACATGCTGGACAAGCTGCCGGAAGACCAGCGCGAGGTGATCATCCTGCGGCATTATGCCGACATGAGCTTTAAAGAGATCGCTGCCGTTACGAACTGCAGCATCAACACCGCTCTCGGCCGGATGCGTTACGGGCTGATCAACCTCCGGAAGATGATGGCACAAAAGCAAATCGCTCTTTAGCATAAACTCTAGTCATTCTTAAGCTCCAACCGCCCCTCTCATTGCTTGCCATGGCGGTCGGCTGTTTAAGAATGACGCCAAACTGAAAGCCCCGCAACCGCGGGGCTTTTTATTTCAGGTGTATGATGTACAGTGTACGATGAATTTATCGGCAGGTGTTGCACGCAGAAACACAAAGGGATAAAAATTGTTACGGCTTCCAATTTGATGTACGGTGTAAGATGTACGACGTACGTTCGTCATTTATAAATCGTACATCGTACATGACATATCGTACATCATCTGCACATTCACCTCCCCTCCCATTCACCTACATATTCACCCATTCACCCATTGACCTATTCACTTCTTATGCGCTTCCACACCGCACCGCAGCCATTCGGCAAATTCGGAGGCATCGGGCGTATAGCCTTTGGTACGTGTCAGGGCTTTCTCGTCCGGGGAAATGATGGCGTATTGCGGCTGGGAAACGGCTCCGAAGTTCTCAAACTGGAAATTGGCCCATTTGTCGCCGACCGTAACAATGGGCTTCCGGTCCCCGTTACGGGCCGTATACACGTGCTGCTCGGAGAGAGGCAGCTTCAGGCGCTCGTCCACGTACAGCGAAACGATAACGAACTCTTTTTTGATCAGGTCTTCCACTTCTTTATCGATCCATACCTTATCCTCCATCCGGCGGCAGTTTACGCAGGCCCAGCCGGTGAAGTCGATCAGCAGGGGCTTGTTCTGCGCCCGGGCCAGCTCCAGGGCCTTCTCGTAGTCGTTGTGCAGTGGCTTGATGGCAATCTCCCGTTTGTAAATGCTGTAGGAAAGCGGCGGCGGGAAACCGCTGATCAGGGGCAGGCCGGAATAGCGCGACCGGGTCAGTCCGGGCACCAGGTACAGCGTAAAGGCGGCAAACAGGAGGAGGAAGAACCAGCGCAGGGGCGACAGCTTCGGCTTCGGGCCGCCAAACCGGATGATGCCGGCCAGGTACAATACCAGGGCTGTACCGATCAGGATCCAGAGGCCCAGGAACACCTCGCGGGGAAGTATGCCCCACTGCTTGACGAGGTCGGCATTGGAAAGAAACTTGACGGCCAGAGCGAGCTCGAGAAAGCCCAGCACTACTTTCACAGTAGTAAGCCAGCCACCGGATTTGGGAAGCGACTGCAGCCAGTTCGGGAACAGGGCGAACAGGGCAAAGGGAAGCCCGAGTCCCACGCCAAAGCCACCCATGCCAAAGCTCAGCTGCACGGCGCCCCCGTTGCTGGAGGTAACACCCGCCAGCAGGGAGCCGAGAATCGGACCGGTACAGGAAAAGGAAACGATGGCCAGGGTCAATGCCATAAAAAAGATCCCCCAGATGTCGGACAGGCCGGATTTGGCGTCCACCTTATTGGCGAGTCCCGAAGGCAGCGTGATCTCAAAAAGCCCGAAAAAGGAAAGGGCAAATACCACGAACACGACAAAAAATGCCAGGTTCAGCCAGGCATTGGTGGAAATATTGTTCAGCACCTCGGGGTCGGTGCCGTCCACGATATGGAACGGCAGGCTGAGGAGCACGTAAATAAAGAAGATGCTGAAACCATACAGCACGGCATTACGAATTCCCCGCCCCCGGCTGCCGGAGCGCTTGGTAAAAAAGGAAACCGTCATCGGAATGAGCGGGAACACGCAGGGGGTGACCAGGGCAATGAGTCCGCCCAGCAGGCCCAGGAAGAAAATCCCGGCCAAGCTCTTGTCCTCGGTGCCTTCATCTCCGCAGGGAGCCACCGGGTTTTTGACATCAATGGTGGGTATCAGGATGCGGGCTGTGGATGCCTGTCCGCCCTCGAGGTTCACCGTGAATTCGTACGGCGTCCCGGGATAAAATTCATCACCGCGTCCGTAGGTGAACAGCAGCGTGCCCTGCAGCTGCGCAGGTACCATAGTTCCGAAGGCCAGCGGCACGCTCCAGGTTACGGTACCTTCCTGCAACCGTACGCTGGTGCCTTCGAAGAGGGCACTCGCTTCCTCTTTCACCGTTCCTTCCAGGGCAAAAGGCCCGGCCGGCCGGATGCTGCTGTCGGAAAACTGCAGCTCGGTGGTGGCCACTTCAGAAAGGACCTGATTGGGCGCATACAGCTGCCAGCCTGCGGGGACGGCGACCGAAAAGGTAAGGGTGTATTGTTTTTCGCCGGCCCGGGTGCTGGAAGCAGACCATTTGAAAGGCGGCGGGGCGTCCTGGGCAAGGGAAGGAAACGAACTGAAGATCAGGAACAGAAAGCAGCAGCGTAGCAGTATTTTCATCTCGAATGGCGGGGAAAAAGAAACGGGTTCCTTGCAGAACCCGTTCCTACTATAGAAAAACGTTAGAGTAGCGCAATGGAAAAGTTGACCGTTTTGGGCGGCAGGCATTTTTTGTCGTCGCAGGTCTGGAACTCCAGCTTACCGGCCACATTGGTCCTGGCCTTTCCCTTCACTTTGACCTTCTGAACGAATACCACCTGCTGGCTGTACTGGTTGGCCGATACGTCCAGGGTTTTGTCGTGGTATTTTTCCAGCTTGCCGATCTCCTTCACTTTGCCGTCGAGGCTCAGCAGGGGGTTCTTGTTGAACGTGAAGGCCGTGGGGATGGCAATGGCATCCTTGGGTTGCACCTGGGAGTACAGGTGCCAGCCGGACTGGATCGTAGCGGTCAGGTATACTTCATACTGGTTGTCGCCGGTCTTTTTGCTGGAGAAGGTCCAGGTTACGGGCGACTGCGCAAAAGCGGCCGTTCCGATAAAAAAGAAGGCGATCAGGATCAGAAGCTGTTTCATTCAAGAGAATTTAAGTAGAGCAAATTTCAGCCTTTTCGGCTTCCGCGTCTGTTAAAAATACGCAGAAGGGGTTCAGGCAGTTTCCAGGGCCACTGAAAAAAGGAAGTTAAAGATCTGGCGTCCGTCGGTATTACCCAGCAGCGGGGAGCAGGCCCGCTCGGGGTGAGGCATCATGCCGAACACGTTCCGGGCCTCGTTACAGATGCCGGCGATATTGCGGATGGAACCGTTGGGATTGGCCTCTGGCGTCTCGCGGCCGTCGCGGTCGCAGTAGCGCAGGAGTACCTGGCCGTTGGCTTCCAGGCGGTCGAGCGTGGCATCATCAGCATAATAGCGGCCCTCGCCGTGGGCTACGGGGATCTGGAAAATCCGGCTTTCCGCGTCCTTTACATATACATTTTTGCAAACGAACTGCTGGTGGCCGTTGCGCAGCAGGGCGCCCGGCAGCAGGTGCGATTCGCAGAGGATCTGGAAACCGTTACAGATACCCAGCACCTTTCCGCCCCGGTTGGCGAAATCGATCACGCTGCCCATGATGGGAGAAAAGCGGGCAATGGCCCCTGTACGCAGGTAATCGCCGTACGAAAAACCGCCCGGAAGCACGATGCAATCGTCGGTACTGAACTGCGACAGGTCGCTGTCTTTATGCCAAAGCATAACGGATTCCTGCTTCAGGTCGTGGATCAGGGCCTCGTGGATATCCCGGTCGCAATTGGAGCCGGGGAAAACAACTACACCGAATTTCATCTGCAAAATTTGAACTGCAAAGATATTGGGCCACCGGGACTTTTCCTCCCTTATCGCCACATTCCGGTTCCGTATTGGCCGAAAAGTATATAAGCAACCGTTAAAATAAAGAGGGCCATAGGCACCCATTTCCGGGCTGCATAAAAATAGCCGCTGCCGTGAAAGGCGGCAAATGGAGCAAGGGCTACCAGCCAGCCGGAGAACGTGACAGTGCTGTTCACAAAGGGAACAAACAGGGCCAGGAACAGCCAGAGCAGTAGTACGCTCCAGTTCTTCCGGACCTGGATCAGCATTTTGCGCAGCTGCGCCTGCACGTGGTAGCCGCCGATCAGGAAGGGCACACACAGCAGGGTAACGCTTAGTGCCAGCCAGACGGAACTCCGGATGAAAGGAATAGTGGCCCGAATGGCCGGAAAAAGGTTGGGCACCGAGAAGGCATCAGTGAGGTAGAGGTACACGCCATAAAAATAATAAGGCGTGGCAGCGCCCAGCAGCAGCAGGAGCCATTCCTTCAGGCGGAAAGGCCGCAGGATCATCAGGCCCAGCAGCAGGCAGATCACCAGGGCTGCCGAAGAAAAATAAATAAATGAAGCGATCCCGAGGATCAGTCCGATATTAAAGATGGCGCCCTGGGCAGCGCCCAGATTGTACAGCCGGAACAGCTTGATAAAGGCCCAGAGGAGGAATCCGTTGGCTACCAGCGGTGCGGACAGGTAGGTCCAGTCGGGCAGCAGCGAGGTGATCAGCAGGAAGGCCATGGCCGGCAGATAGGTCTGCCGGGCGGTCATCCGGTGCTCATTCACGAGGTAATTCAGGAGCAGGGCCTGGATGTAAACCAGGATAAAAGCCAGCAATCCGGCCGCCAGGTTCCGGGCCGAAGGATCGGGAGGAAGCGAGGCAATAAGCCAGCGGTACAAGGCACCGTCCTGGGCGGTAGCCACCACCGGCTTGGGAAAAAGAAACAGCGGCATCTTTATCAGCAACCCCAGGATGAGCAGCAAAACGATATTGGCCGGTGACTTTTGCCTGAATATTCCGATCACGCGGCAAAGCTGTTAATTAAATTCGACTTTAGCAAAGCAAATGTAATTGCGGTAATAACAGGGAATGATAAGCTGCTTGCTGCTGACCTGCTTGCCGTATTTGGGCAGAAACTCAAAGTTCCGGTCCAGGTTCTTCAGCGTCGGGTTGCGGCTGATCTCGCCTCCCGGGGTCAGGGTATAGTCGCTCAGGAGCTGCGTGCGTTTTTCCTCCTGGTTGAATACAAAATGAAGCCGTCCGCCGGTATTGACGAGCTGGTAGGAGATCCGGTCGTCCGATTCGTCGTCGAACTGTTCCTTATGGATGACGTTGCTCCATTCCAGTTTGCCGGCCGCGTCGAAGGAAAGGATCGTGATGTTGTCGGCATGGTGCCGGATAGCACCTGCCCCGAAGGTGCGGTTGCGCCACCACCAGTTGCTGTAAATGGGCGAATAGGCGTAATAATCGTAAGCGCTCATCGGCATGCCGTACAGGTAATTCCAGCGGTTCCAGCCACCGGCCCGTGAGGTGGTATAATAGGCCTCGCTGCCGATAATAAAGCCCCCGTCGCGCTTCACAATGATGTTGCGGATGAAATAATCATTGAAGGCCATGCGCACATTGGACTCCCCTTTGGCTTCCCGGCGCAGATCCTCACCCAGCACCACGGTATTTTCCAGGGTTGGGCGGCGCGTGGCTTTGTCCCACACATAGAAATAAAAGCCTTCGATGTTGCCCCGGCGCTGCTTGTAATAAAAGGAGGTCAGGAAATACCGCTTGTTCGCATTATCCACCTTTATGTAGGGCTCGTCCAGGAAGATTTTGTACTGCTCCGTGCTCAGCGGGCTCACATAGAAACTGTCTTCTTGGGCCGGCTTATAGATCATAGAAGCCTCGGCGATTGTTTCATTCGTGTTGCGGCGGAACTTGGTGAAGACGAGGTCGCCTTCGTTATCCAAAGTAAACTCGTCGAGGTAGTCATCCCGGTCCTCCATGGGCATTGCCAGGGCGGACCGCTTTTTAAGTTGCAGCTCCTCGTCGAAGAGCAGGGAAGTAATGAGGAACCGCTGGCGGTTGCGCTGGTTGATCTTGAAGATCATCAGCTGGCGCTTGTCCTCGCTGCTGATGGCCGAGTAAATCTTGTTATTGGTGGCGAATCCGATATGGGAAGTGTCCAGCTCCGTAACCTCGGAAATCTTCTTTCCCATGCCGTCGATCTTGACCGCATTGCAGTACACTACGTTCCGCTTCTGGTACTGGTACACCATATAGCTGTGGTCGCTGTACGGGAAAAAGTCCACATTGATCAGCCGGTCCTCCGGTATGAACTCGTGCACTTCCTGTCCGATGAGCTTCATATCGTTATCGTAAATGGCGATCACGCTGCGGTTCCGGAGGTTCTTATAAACCAGGAAATTCCCGGATACCTTTCCGATGACCTCGAAGTTGATCCGCCGGGAATCCTCCCGCTGGGGTTCGGAATAGACAACGGATTTTTGGGCGGACAAGGTTCCGCCTGCAAGCAACAGGAGCAAAAAGGAGAGCAATCGGCGATAACACATAATCCGCATACTGGTTTACTTCTTAAAATTAACGGTTGTATAGAATACGGAAACACACATTTTACACAAAGGGAATCCCATTAAAACAGAATTTTTGTCCCTTTAGTGCCCGTGAACCCCCTGTATAAAAGAATTGGCATTACTTTTAACATTGCTTTTAAGGCCTAACTTTGCACATCCCTCAGGGACCGTACCCTGAAGAACCATCAACTTCTGAGCAAGTGAAAATTTCAACCAAAAGGGCCACTGTGGCCGGGTTACTCGTAGCGCTGGGAATTATTTACGGAGACATCGGCACTTCTCCCCTGTACGTTTTCAACGCGATCATCAAGGACCGGATGATTACCGACGAGCTGATCATTGGCAGCCTTTCCTGCATTATCTGGACCATCAC
>DATAGL010001011.1:0-12712 GCA_036263755.1 Chitinophagaceae bacterium
GTGGAGTACGCTTCAGATGGATCGGCTTGCGCTGGGAACGAACAGTATTGCGCCCACACCCATACGGATCTTCCGGAAGGATACCGGCTGGATGATCTCCTCGGAGGTACACCTGCAGGTCATGGAAATGGCCACCCAGCAGATCGGCGTGCTGCATGCCGGGGAAACAAGGCCTTTACAGCTGCGGGCGCTGTACCAGTGGGACAGCGGTGCCTTTATGCTGAAAGCGGTTCATGAAAAGGCGGCGCTGGTCTACCGCCCCGAAAAGGACAAGCAGCAGGCAAAGAACCTGCCGGATGTAGTGAAGCTGCGCGTTACCGACGGGCAGGGCCAGCCGGTAACGGAAAGCTATATCAAGCTCGCTTCATCCGGTCCTTCCTGGCATTCGTTTACCCATAACGGTCAGGCGTACGCCGTTACCTATGGTCCCAAAGCCGAAGTGCTGCCCTTCAGCCTCCACCTGGAAAAGTTTGAGCTGGAGCGCTACCCGGGCAGCCAGAGCCCGGCCAGCTATGCCAGTGCGCTGCAGGTAAGGGACGGTGGAAAATCGTTTCCGTACCGCGTGTTCATGAACAATGTGCTGGACTACAAAGGATACCGGTTTTACCAGTCGTCGTTTGATACGGACGAGAAGGGCACGGTCCTGTCCGTGAACCAGGACCGGCCCGGGACCTATATTACCTACCTGGGGTACCTGCTGCTGGGCGTGGGCATGCTGCTGACGCTTTTTGCCAAAGGCAGCCGGTTTCGCCTGCTGAATAAAAAACTGGGCACCATCCGCAAAAGACCGGGTATGCTCCAGGCTGTTTGGTTGCTCTTCTTTTGCCTGCCGGCCGGTGCAGAAACGCCGGCCGGGCTCCCGGTAGTGCCTCCTGAAAAAGCAGCGGCTTACGGCAGGCTGGTGGTGCAGGACCTGGATGGCCGTATGAAGCCCCTCAATACCCTGGCCAACGAAATCCTCCGCAAGCTGAACGGCCGTTCCACGATCCGGGTTCCCTCAAAAAACGGTGAAGTAAAGCTGACCGCGGAACAGTTCCTGCTGGCCGTTCAGCTCGACCCGGTAACGTTCAGTCAATTGCCCCTTATTAAAATCGACAGGGAGAAATCACACCGGGTGTTTCAGGCGCTCCGCATCCGGCCGGCCGACCGGGTCAGCTTCCGGCAGTTTTTGAGTGCGGAAGGGGATTACCTGCTGCATGAGCTGGCAGAGGAAGCCAACCGGCTCAAACCGGCGGAGCGGAACGAAGCCCACAAGGAACTGCTCAAAACCGATGAGCGTTTCAACATTTTTTATGCCCTGCTCACCGGCGACTTCCTGCGGGTCTTTCCGAACAAAAGCGATCCCAATCATACCTGGTTCACCAGCCAGCAGTCCGGCCAGGGTTTCGAGGAAGAGGACGCGCGGTTCGTGGCCAATATCACCGCGGTATACCTGGCCGGACTGAAAAAGGGCCTGCAATCCAACCAGTGGAAAGAAGCCGATGAGGCCCTGGAATATATGCACCTTTTCCAGCAGCAGGCCGGGAAGCAGGTGTACCCGGAAGAGCGGCTGCTGCAGGCGGAATTGCTGTACAACCGGCTCAACCTCGGCAACCGGCTGTTCGGCCCTTTCTGGCTGCTGGGGCTGGGCATGCTGGCCCTGGGCATCGTTCAGCTGTTCAGGGAAAACAAGCCGATCCGGGTGGCCTGGACGGCCGGCAAAATACTGAGCTGGCTGGGGCTGGTTACCTTCACCGCCCACCTGGGCCTGCGCTGGTACGTGGCCCAGCGCCCGCCCTGGACCGACGGCTTCGAGATGCTGGTGTTCGTGGCCTGGGGCATATTGTTGTTCGGGCTCCTCTTCTCGGGTAAATCCCGGTTCACCATTCCGCTCAGTTTACTGTTCTCCGGCACCCTGCTGTTTGTGAGCTTCCTGGACTGGCTGAACCCGGAGATCACCAACCTGATGCCGGTCCTTCATTCCTACTGGCTGAAAATACACGTGGCCATCATCGTTAGTTCCTACGCCCCGCTGGCACTGGCAGCCATACTTTCCTTACTGAGCCTCCTGTTCCTCACTTTCAAACCGGCTGCACCCCGTCCCGCCTGGTGGGTGAGCATGCAGGAGCTGACCATCGTCAACGAGCTGGCCGTGACCATCGGCCTCTTCCTGCTGGCCATCGGTACCTTCCTGGGGGGCGTCTGGGCCAACGAAAGCTGGGGGCGCTACTGGGCCTGGGATCCAAAGGAAACCTGGGCCCTGATCTCGGTGATCGTTTATGCATTCGTCCTGCACCTGCGGCTGATACCGGCCTGCCGGAATGCTTTAGTATATAACCTGGCCAGCCTCTGGGCGTTTTCATCCATCATCATGACCTCGTTCGGGGTGAACTATTACCTCTCCGGGCTGCATTCCTATGCCGCCGGGGACCCGGTGCCGGTTCCCCAATGGGTGTACTGGACCACGGGCGGGTTGCTGCTGATCTCCGTTCTTGCGGTAGTGCGGTACCGGAGGTTCCGGGAAGAAGAAAAGAAAGCCCTGACGGTGTAACCGGAGCCGGGGGAGTTGCCGATCTTTCGCGCAAAGAGCCGTTGCCCGGCGGGTACAGCGTTGCCGGTGCGGGTTCCACCCGTTGCAGGGAAGGCACAGGTGATTGTGGGTGCCGGGGAAGCAGCGTTTTTTTCCAGCGGTCCTTCTTTCCTTGGCAAGCGGAGCTGCAATGATGTTCCAAACCTGCAAGGGAAAAGGGCGGTTTGCCCGGTACAGCGGCCGGGGCAGGGTGGCCCGCTTTTTTTATGCCTTATTCCTGTTGCAAGAAACGGTTAACTAAGGATCAATGATTATGGCGGATCACCAAGCAGGCCTTGCTGTGCCCTTCGGCAAGCGGTTGCCGAAAGGCAGTGTATGGATTTTTTCTTTGCTCTTTTCCCTCTGGCTGTCGGTGCCGGCCGCAGCCCAGGAAGACCCGGTGCAGCGGGCGCCCGGGCCGGACCGGGTGGATACGCTGGCCGCGGATTCGGTTCCGCCCATCCGCTACCGGGTGAACCGGGCTTACCTCAAATCGTACTGGACCGACTTCAAAGGCGTGGCTTCGGCGCCCTTTCACTGGAAAGGGAAGAACTGGGCCACCTTTGCCGCCATCGCCGGTACGGCCGGCGTGCTGATGCTGGGCCCCGACGAACCGATAAAAGACTTCCTGCAGCGCAACCGCAACCCTTTCCTCGACGAGGCGGCTGAAGTGGTGTATCCTCTGGGAAACAAGTTCCCGCCCGTGCTGCTGGCCGGCATGTACGTAGCCGGAGTGGTCAGCGGCAACCGGCGGCTGGAGCATTCCTCGCTGCGGGTGGCGAAGTCCCTGGCCATTGCCACGGCCTTTTATACCTCCACTAAAGTGCTCATCCGCCGGCAGCGGCCCGTGCGCGCCAACCATCCCCGGCAGTTCACGGCTCCCTTCAATAAGAACGATTACACCAGTCTTCCTTCGGGGCATGCCAATACCGCCTTTGCGGTGGCCACCGCCTTTGCCCTTGAATACCGCGAACATAAATGGGTGCCCTGGGTGGCTTATTCGCTGGCCACGATGACCGGCCTGTCGCGCATGTACCAGAACCGGCACTGGACCAGCGACGTGATCCTGGGATCGGCCATCGGGCACTTTGTCACCCGTACGGTTTACCGGCTGGAAGAGCAGCGCCACCGGCAGCGGTCCGTGCCCCGGCCAGTGTATTAGCCGGACCCGGCTGCCCCGGCCTTTAAGACCAAATTAACGCATCCCGCGCCGGGGCCCACAGGGGTTTGCGTATCTTGGTCCCGGATCAGTAACAAAGACAGGAAAAGTGCACCGGCAGGAACACGGATGAACAGGCTGGTATCCTTTTGAATCACCCTCCTTCCCGCTTCCTATATGCTGAAAGTAGTTTGTTCGATCCTCCTCGTGGCAGGAGGCATAGGCGCCCCCGTTGTCCGGGCCCAGGTGGCCGATCCGGCTGCCGCACACCTTCCCGCCGATACGATTCCCCGAAAAGCAGCACCCGCGCCGGCCGACAACGCCCTGCGTTCCCTCGTTACGGACTCGCTGCCCGTTTCCCTGGGAGATTCGCTGAAGGCGGAAGTCAACACCCCCGTGAAGGTCAAGACCATCTCCCTCCGCTCGGTGATCATACCTTCGGCTATGATCGCCTACGGTGCCTTTGCCCTGACCAGCAAAGAGCTGAAAGAGCTGAACCTGGCCGTGCGCAAGGAAGTATGGGAAGACCGGAACGACGGCAACGGCCGGCGGGTGCACATCGACAACTTTACCCTGCTGGCGCCGGCCGTGGCGGTATACGGTTTGAACCTCGCAGGCATAAAAGGCAAGAACAACCTGGTGGACCGCACGATGCTGTTCGGCATGTCGAACCTTATCGGGCAGGGCCTCATCGTATCCAACGTGAAGAAGCTGTCGCGCATCATCCGTCCCGACAGCTCCAACACCCTTTCCTTTCCTTCCGGGCACACCACGCAGGCCTTTATTTCCGCCGAGTTCCTGCGGCAGGAGTACAGGCACCTTTCGCCCTGGTACGGCATCGCGGGCTATACGGTGGCCGTGGGTACGGGCTTCCTGCGGATGTACAACAACAAGCACTGGCTGAACGACGTGATCGCCGGCGCGGGCGTAGGCATCCTCTCCACCCGCATTTCCTACTGGCTGTACCCGAAGCTGAAGAATACCGTACTTAAAAAGTTCAGGGGCCAGACGATGATCGCCCCTACCTACCAGCAGGGCGCCTTCGGCGTGGGCATGCTGCACCGGTTTTAAGCAAGGTACCTTGCTGACGGCGAACGACCCTCCTGCACCCTTTGCGGCCGGCAGTATACGTGTGTGCCTTGATCCCTTCTTTATGTTTCCTGTAAACCGGGTGGCCCTTTCTCTTTTATCCTTAAATTGGGGATAAACTTTCCTTTGGCACAAACCGGTGAACTCAAGCGCTCGCTCAATGCCGTTATGCTCTGGGGACTGGGCGTGGGCTATGTCATCTCGGGCATGTATTTCGGCTGGAACCTCGGCCTGGAAAAGGGCGGCACCCTCGGCCTGGCGATCGCCACCGCCTTCATCATCGTACTGTACGTGGCCTTTACCTTCTCCTATGCCGAGCTGGCCTGCGCCATACCGAAAGCGGGCGGCGTGTTCGATTACGCCCGCCGGGCGCTGGGCACGGACCTCGGGTTCATCGCCGGCATGGCCCAGAACATTGAATTCATCTTTGCCCCGCCGGCCATTGCCTTTGCCATCGGCGCGTACTTCAACCTCTTCCTGCCGGGCGTGCCGGCCCTGGCCATTGCGGTGGCCGTGTACCTGCTGTTTACCGGGCTCAATATCTACGGAGTCAAAACAGCGGCTTCCTTCGAGCTGGGCGTGACGGTGCTGGCGGTAGGGGAGCTGCTCCTCTTTGCCGGTATCACCCTGCCCCATTTCGACTCCCGCAACCTGGCGCTGCAGGCCCTGCCCAACGGCTGGTCGGGCGTGCTGGCGGCCATTCCCTTTGCCATCTGGTTCTTCCTCGGCATCGAAGGCGTGGCCAACGTGGCCGAAGAAACGGTGAACCCGCAGCGCACCATCCTGAAAGGGTTCGGATCGGCGATCGCCACCCTGGTGGTGCTGTGCGTGCTCACCTTTGCGGCTTCGGTAAGCGTGGCCGGCTGGCCCGCCATCGTGTATACCGCCGAAGGCACGGTGTCGGATTCGCCCCTGCCCCTGGCCCTGGCCCGGGTGATCACGGGCAGCCGGCTGATGTACCACCTGCTCATCACCATCGGGCTGCTCGGGCTGGTGGCTTCCTTTCACGGGCTCATCCTGGCCGCCGGGCGGTCGTCGTTCGAGTTCGGCCGCGTGGGCTTTGCCCCGCCCGCCACCGGCAGGATCCACCCCCGCTTCGGCACGCCGGCCAATGCCCTGCTGCTCAATATGCTCATCGGCATCGGCGCCCTGCTCACGGGCAAGACCGCCGAGATCATCACCCTGGCGGTGTTCGGCGCGCTGACCCTGTATATCCTGGCCATGATCACGCTGCTGCGGCTCCGGAAAAGGGAACCCGGGCTGGACCGGCCTTTTAAAGTGCCTTTTTATCCCCTGACGCCGGTGGTGGCCCTGGTGATCGCCTCGGGCTCGCTGGTGGCGATGATCATATACAACGGGCGCCTGGCGCTGGTGTACGGCGGACTGCTGGCCGGCACCTACACGCTCTTCAAACTGTTCAACCGAAAACCCCTCCTGCATACCTGATGGATACCCGGCAAATCATTCAATATGTTCAGGACCACCCGGCAGGCAAGGTCAAGATCGCCTACTGCGATATCGACGGCATCCTGCGGGGCAAGTACCTTTCCCGCGAGAAATTCCTTGCCGTCTGCGAAAGCGGCACTTCCTTCTGCGACGTGATCTTCGGCTGGGATGCGGCCGATACCGCGTATGACAATGCCCGTTATACCGGCTGGCATACGGGCTACCCCGACGCCCCGGCCCGCATCGACCTGTCCACGTTCCGGAAAATTCCCTGGGAAGGGGACCTGCCCTTCTTCCTCGGTGAGCTGCTCCATACCGACGGCGGGCCGAGTCCCGTTTGTCCGCGGCAGCTGCTCAAAAAGGTGGCCGCCGAAGCCGAAGGCATGGGCTATACGGCGTACCTGTCGCAGGAGTTCGAGTGGTTCAACTTTGCCGAAACGCCGCAGTCATCCGTGGATAAAGGCTTCCGCAACCTCACGCCCCTGACCCCGGGCATGTTCGGCTACTCGGTGCTGCGCAGCACCCTGCGCAACGATTTTTTCAGTGCCCTGTTTGGGCAGCTGGTCCGGTTCGGCGTGCCCCTCGAAGGCCTGCATACCGAAACCGGCCCGGGTACCTACGAGGCGGCGATCACTTATGCCGGCCTGCCCGAAGCGGGCGACCGGGCGGTGTTGTTCAAAACCGCGGTGAAGGAGATCGCCTACCGGCACGGTATCATGGCCACCTTTATGGCGAAGATCCAGGAAGGGCTGCCCGGCTGCGGCGGGCACGTGCACCAGAGCCTCTGGGACAAGGCGGCGGGCGCCAACGGGTTTTACGACGGAGGGGATGCGCAGAAGATGAGCCGCCTGATGCGCCAGTACCTGGCCGGCCAGCTGTACTGCCTGCCCTACATCCTCCCGATGTATGCCCCCACCATCAATTCGTACAAGCGGCTGGTGGAAGGCGCCTGGGCGCCCACCACGCTTACCTGGGGCATCGACAACCGCACGGTGGCCCTCCGGGTGCTCAACGGAAGCGCTTCCTCCTGCCGGCTGGAAACCCGGGTGATCGGCGCCGACGTCAATCCCTACCTCGCCATGGCTGCAGCGCTGGCCTCGGGCCTTTACGGCATCCGGCACGGGCTGGAACTGGCGCAGCCGGCCACGACCGGCAACGGCTACCTCGATTTTTCCAACGGCCACCTGCCCCGTACCCTGGAAGGGGCCACGGCAGCCATGAACGCTTCGCCGGTTGCCCGCGAACTGTTCGGGGAGGTCTTTACGGAACACTTTGTCGCCACGCGCGAATGGGAGTGGAAGCAGCACCTCCGCGCAGTGACCGACTGGGAATACAAACGTTATTTTGAAATCATCTAACCGGAAGGCTATTTTCTCTAAACGGAACCATCTATGTTCGACGCTATTTACCAGTACAACTTTCCCACGACCATCCGCTTCGGCGCCGGCGCGAGCGAAGAGCTGGGCGATTACCTGAAAAAGAACGGGCTGCAAAAGCCGCTGATCGTGACCGACCCGACGGTGGCCGGCCTCCCGTTTTTCAAAAAAATCCTCCAGGACCTGGACCGGAAGCAGATCAGCGCAGAAGTATTTTCGGACATCCATAAGAACCCGGTGAAGTCCGACGTTTACCGGGGCACGGAGGTCTTCGACGGCACGGGCCGGGATTCGGTCGTCGGCATCGGGGGCGGCGCGGCCCTGGATGTGGCCCGGGCCTTGGTGCTGCGGGTGCACCACCGCGAGGACCTGTTCAAATATGACGACCTTATCGGCGGAGACGTGTACGTGACGGGCGAGGTGCCCCACTTCATTACGATCCCCACCACCGCCGGCACGGGCAGCGAGGTAGGCCGCAGCGCCATCATCGCCGACGACGAAACCCACCAGAAAAAGATCCTGTTCTCGCCCAAGCTGCTGGCCAAGATCGTCTTTGCGGACCCCCTGCTGACGATGGACCTGCCGCCCTTTGTAACGGCCGCCACCGGCATGGACGCGCTCACCCACAACATGGAAGCCTACCTGGCCAAAATGCCGCACCCGCTCTGCGAGGGCATTGCGCTGGAAGGGATGCACCTGGTGAGCCGGTCGCTGGAGACCGCCGTAAAAAGCCCTGACCTCGCCTCGCGGAGCCGGATGCTCATTGCCTCGCTGATGGGCGCCGTGGCCTTCCAGAAAGGGCTGGGCGTGGTGCACTCGCTGGCCCACCCCCTGTCTTCGCTGCTCGACGTGCACCACGGCCTCGCCAATGCCGTCAACCTGCCGTACGGGATGGCCTTCAATATTGAGGGCTTCGAGCCTAAATTCGCCCGCATGGCACAGGCCCTCGGGTTGCAGGAACATTCGGGGCCCGCTGTGGTGGATTACCTTTCGGAACTTAACGACCGCATCGGCATCCCGCAGCACCTGCGGGCCATCGGCGTGGAGGAAGCGCACCTGGACCCGCTGGCCGACCTGGCCCTGGCCGATTTCGCCCACCCGAACAACCCGAAGCCGGTAAGCCGGGACGATTTCCGGGCCCTGTACGGGCAGGCCCTTTAAACCAGATATGAATGAAACAGAAGATCGGAATTTCCTATACGCAGACGAATTTCCAGCACTACCTCGACTGGTTCAAACCCGATGCCGCCGAAGTGGAGCTGGTGACCCTTTCCTTTGAAGCGCCCGACGAAGCGCTGTTCGGGGACTGTGCCGGCTTTATCCTCACCGGGGGCGTGGACATCGACCCGGCGTTTTACGGGGGGCCGGCCGGCTACCCGCATGCGCCGGACCGGTATTGCCCGGAGCGGGACGGGTTTGAAGCCGGCATCTACCGCTATGCGCTGGCGCACGGCCGGCCGGTGCTGGGCATCTGCCGCGGCTTCCAGCTGGTGAACGTGCTGGAAGGCGGGGGATTGATCCAGGACCTGGGTCCGGTAAATGCCGTTCACCGGAAGGAGGCGCTGGACAAGGAACATACCGTGCAGCTCGAACCGGGGAGCCTGCTGGCGGAGCTGGCGGGTAGTGCGGAAGGCTCGGTCAACAGTGCCCACCACCAGGCAGTGGATGATGCGGTGCTCAGTCCCCGGCTGCAGGCAGCCGCCCGCGCCGGAGGCATCATTGAAGGCTTTGAGTGGAAGGACAAGACCGGGAAGCCCTTCCTGCTCGGCGTGCAGTGGCACCCCGAGCGCATGCGCGACCGCAACGAAAACCCCTTATCGCACCGGATCCGGGAGCGGTTTCTATCAGCCATAAAAAGTACGGAACATGAAAATTATTAATCCCGCTACGGAAGAAATACTGCAGGAACTGGAAGAAGACAGCGCCCATTCCCTGGAGCGGAAGTTTCACGCGGCCCGGGAGGGGCAGAAGGCCTGGCAGGCGGTACCGCTGGCAAGGCGGGTGGAGATCCTACAACAGTTCTCCCGGCTGCTGGAGGCGAACCACGAGGAGCTGGCGGCCGTGCTCACTTCCGAGGTCGGCAAGCCCCTGCAGCAGGCGCGCAACGAGATCAACGGCGCGCGCACCCGCATCCGGTGGATGACGGATCATGCGGAGCGGTACCTCTCGGAAGAATGGATGACCCGGGACGCGAACCCGGAGGAAAAAATCGTGTACGAGCCCCTGGGCGTGGTATGCAACATCTCCGCCTGGAACTATCCCTACCTCGTGGGCGTGAACGTGCTGGTGCCGGCGCTGCTGGCCGGCAATGCCGTGGTATACAAGCCCTCGGAATACGCGGCGCTCACCGGCCTCCGGATCGGGGCGCTCCTGCAGCAGGCAGGCGTCCCGGAAGCGGTATGCCCCGTAGCCACCGGGGCCGCCGGCGTGGGTGAGCACCTGCTGGACCTGCCCTTTGACGGGTACTTCTTTACCGGCTCCTATAAAACCGGCCAGTATATCTACGGCCGCGTAGCGCCGAAGATGGTGCCCTGCCAGTGTGAGCTGGGCGGCAAGGACCCGCTGTACGTGACGGACGATATTTCCGATGTGGCTTCCGTGGCGGCCGGTACCGCGGACGGCGCCTTTTACAACAACGGCCAGAGCTGTTGCGCGGTGGAGCGGATCTATGTACACGAACAGGTGTATGATGCCTACCTGGAGGCCTTTGTGCGGGAGGTGCAGTCGTGGAAAGTGGGCAGCCCGCTGGAGGAAGGGGTGTACATCGGCCCGCTCACGAGGGCCGGCCAGCTGGCGGTGCTGGAGGCGCAGATCGAAGACGCGCTCCGTAAAGGGGCCCGGTTGCTCACCGGCGGGCGGCGCCTGCCGGGCCCGGGTCATTTCTTTGAGCCGACCGTGTTGGTGGATGTTACCCACGACATGCAGATCATGAGGGAAGAATCCTTTGGCCCCGTGATCGGCATCATGAAAGTGCGCACCGATGAAGAGGCGGTGGAGCGGATGAACGATACGGCGTACGGCCTCACCGCGGCCGTGTATGCGGCCAGCGGGGAGCGCGCCGAACAGCTGCTGCAGCAGGTGAATGCCGGTACCGGTTACTGGAACTGCTGCGACCGGGTCAGCGCCGCCGTGCCCTGGAGCGGGCGGAAGAACTCTGGCATCGGTTCCACCCTATCGCATGCCGGCCTGCGTGCGTTTACGCGGGTGAAGGCCTATCACCTGAAACGGCAGTGCTGAAAGGGATACCGGTTCTGATCACAAATACCCTTGAGAAAATAGGAAGCGGCGCACCATCAGAAAACCAGCCCGTACGAATATGGGTGAATGAAGGTGCTGCACCGGCGAACGGAAAATCAGGAGCAGCATGCTGCAGCGATTCATCCCGGATCGGCCCTTGCCGCGCACCCGTTTGATTTTTCCGGCCGGCGCCGATTCCGCACCTTTGCTCCAGCGAAAACTGCCCTGCATGACGTTCTTCCAGCAAACCCTCACCCTGCCCGCAAAGCGCAGGGGCTTTCACCTCATTACGCACGAGGTGCTCCGCGCCCTGCCGCAACTGGCCGAGCTGCGTACCGGTCTATGCCAGGTGTTCATCCAGCATACTTCGGCTTCCCTGACGGTCAACGAAAACGCCGACCCCACCGTGCGGCAGGACTTTGAAACCTTCTTCAACAAAACCGTAAAAGAAAACGATCCCGATTACCGGCACGACTACGAAGGACCCGATGACATGCCGGCGCACCTGAAGGCGTCCCTGCTGGGCGCTTCGGTGCTCATCCCCATCCGCAACGGCCGGCTGGCCCTCGGCACCTGGCAGGGCATCTACCTCTGCGAGCACCGGGACGAGGGCGGGGCGAGGTCGTTGGTGGTGACGGCGTGGGGGGAGGGGAGTTGAAAAGTTGAGCAGTTTACAAGTTCACAAGTTTAAGGTTGAATAGTTGAATGGTTGATTGGTTGATCAACCTCCCTTGCTCCTTTTCTCCTTTGCTCTGCGCGAAACCCTGCCTCCTTATCAACTTTTCAACTATTCAACTTTTTAACTGCTCCCCTCCGTAGCTTGCAGCTAAAACAGACCGGATGAAGAAAGCATTTCTCGGCATGGGCCTGCTCGGCTCGAACTTCGTAAAGGCCATGATCAACAGGGGCGACACGGTGCAGGTATGGAACCGCACGGCCTCCAAAGCGCTGGAGCTGGAAGCCTTCGGGGCCACCGCTTTCACCGACGTGCGGGAAGCCGTGCGCGGCGCAGGCCGCATCCACATCACCCTGAAGGACGATGCCTCAGTGGACGAGGTGCTGGAAGCGGCGGCCGGGGCCCTCGCGCCCGGCGCGGTGCTGATCGATCATACGACGACCTCGAAGGAGGGTGCCGTGCGGCGCACGGCCTACTGGAAAGAAAGGGGCTTTGCCTACCAGCATGCGCCGGTGTTCATGGGCCCGGCCAATGCGCTGGCCGGTACCGGGTATATGCTGGTGTCGGGCGAACCGGCCCTCACGGGGCTCCTGCAGCCCGAGCTTTCGGCCATGACGGGCCAGCTGCTGGACCTCGGTCCGGAACCCGGCAAAGCCGCGGCGCTGAAGCTTGCGGGCAACACCTTCCTCGTCTGCTTCACCTTCGGCTTGCGGGAAACGGTATCCGTTGCCCGCTCCCTCGGCCTTACCCCGGATGACCTGCTCGGGCTCTTCGCTTCCTGGAATCCCGGTGCCCAGCTGCCCGACCGGCTGAAGCGGCTGACCGCTACTGAACCGGTGACTCCTTCCTGGGAACTGGCCATGGCCCGCAAAGACACCCAGCTCTTTCTCGATGCCGCACAAAGGGCCGGTAATGACCTTACGCTCCTGCCCGCCATCGCCACCGTCATGGATGCCTTTATCGCCCGGGGCCTCGGCCATGAAGACTGGACAGTCGTGGGGAGGGAGGTGCGCTGATGGTGGGAATCAGAGAAGGAGAGGAGCCTTATTCAATGCTTAAAGCAATATTCAATACTCAATATTCAATGTTCAAGGGAGCAGGGAGGGCGCGGGTGATGTGCAGGTAACGCTGATGGATACCCGTACATCGTAAACCATACATCGTACACCGCCAATCGGACT
>DATAGL010001012.1:0-2798 GCA_036263755.1 Chitinophagaceae bacterium
CCGGCTTCATCGCGCTTGCGGCGCTGCTGGTAGCCGACCACAACTACTTCATCAAGATTCCGGTTGGCCAGCTGCAGCGTAGCATTGATCACCGTGGAAGTACCGATGGCCACCTCCTGCGGCGTCATGTCCACCGCCGAAAACACAAGGGTGCGGGCGTCCGGTCCTACAGTCAGCGAATACACCCCGCTGGCGCTGGTCACCGTGCCCGTGTTGGTACCTTTAATCTGAACGGAAACATTCGGCAGTGGATTGCCCTTGTCATCGGAGACCGTACCGGAGATCGTACGGTTTTGCGCCAGGAGTTGTGTGCAAAGCAATGCCACCCCCAGCAGAAGGAAGACTAGTTTTCTCATGTGCATATGTGTGTTAAGTATAAACGCCTGATGAACGCAGGTTTCAATAGCAATCAGACCATGCCTGCAACCAAAAGACAACGCTGTTTCGCAGCAAGCTGCACGAATATAAACTTTTGGTTAAAAAAACCGTTGGTGGAACAATATTTTTCTTTTCACTATACTTTCATCCCGGGTGAATTTTTCCAATATCTTTCAAACCCGCTCCCGTGGCGGCTTACAGCCGCTCTCATTTTACAAATAAATGACAGGATCTTCCGAACAATTCAACCGCTTACCGCTCATCCAAATTTATGTTTTCCTAAAAAGAGGGAAAAAGAGGAGACTGCATGCATTGAAAAAGCACCTCCTGTTATGAATGAATCCGACACGGAACAACATCCAAAAAGGAGTCGCTGACAGACACATAGAACCATAAAAAAATGGCCCGGCGGGCCATTCGGTAACAGTCATGCACCAACTGTTTAATTTATGCATTTATGCCGCAGCGATTTCTTCCACGCTTTACATGATTTGAGCGGGAGCTCACAGTCCCCGGAACCAGTTGGGAACGGCCGCTCCCGGGAACTGCCGCCGGCTACTTCTTCCCGAGCGAGATGAGCAGCGCCGGCAGGAACACCAGGTTGGCTACGGTTGCGGTGACCAGCGTCAGGGAGGTGAGCCAGCCGAGGGCCTGCGTGCCCCCGAAGCCGCTGAAGCAAAAGATCACAAAGCCCGCGATCAGCACGACCGAGGTATAAATGATGCTCAGGCCCGTGGAGTGAATGGTATCGATCACCCGGCGCTGCGGGTCATCGCCGGCTTTCGCCTCCTGCTTGTAGTTCACGAGGAAACGGATCGTAATGTCGATGGCAATGCCGAGCGCCACGCTGAACACCAGCACGGTGGAGGGCTTCAGCGGCACGCCAGCCCAGCCCATTACACCGGCCGTGATCACCAGCGGGATGACATTGGGAATGAGCGAGCAAAGCAGGATACGCCCCGAGCGGAACAGGTACAGCATGCAAAGGGCGATGAGGCCGAATGCCCAGAGGATGCTTTCTTTCAGGCCGTTGATGATAAAGCGGCTGCCCTCCAGAAAAGTTACCGAAGTGCCGGTCAGCTGCACCTGGTACCGGTCGGCCGGGAACAGCTGGTCGGCCCGGCGCTGCACGCTGTCGAGAATGAGCGGCAGGCGTTCCGAGCCCACGTCTTCCATGCTCACCGAGATACGCGCCTGCTGCCGGTTGCTGTCCATGAAGGAAGCCACCAGTTTCGTAAACGAGTTCTGCTGGGCACTGCCTCCGCGTATGGAGAGGTACTGCGACAATGCCGGCAGGTCGTAGTCGGCGGGCATCGTATAGGCGGCGCTGTCGCCTTCGAAAAAAGCCTGCTTCGCAAACTTCAGTCCTTCGGCGATGGAGAGCGGCTTGCCGATGTACGGCCGCTCCGCCAGGTAACCGGCCAGCGAATCGATCTTCAGCAGGTTGTCGAGGTTGCGCGATACGCCGTATTTCTTTTTCGTATCCACCAGGATCTCCAGGGGCATCACCCCTTTGAAATGTGTTTCAAAGAATTTAAGGTCGGTATAGATGGTATCGGTCTGCGGCAGGTCGTCCACGATGTAGCCCACGCTTTTCAGCCGGAAGATGCCGACCAGCGATACGAGCAGCACCGCGGCCGTGAGCCCGTAAATGAGCCGGCGGTGGTGCAGCGCCCATACCTCCAGTCGGGCAAGCGCCCGCTGCAGGCTGGGGGCCCGGAGGTAGCGGGTATGCCGCTCTTTGGGAACGGGCAGCACGCTGAGCACCGCCGGGATGAGCACCAGTGAAATAAAGAACAGCATCATGATGTTGATGCCGGCCACGATCCCGAACTCTTTAAGGATGGCGCTGCTGGTGAGCCCGAATACAGCGAAGCCTACCGCTGCGGCAATATTGCAGAACAGGGTAACGATGCCCATCTTGGCAACCATCTGCACGATGGCGGTGCGCTTGTCGCCGGTTTCTTTCCAGGCCGTGTGGTATTTGTTCAGAAAATAAATACAGTTGGGGATCCCGATTACTACGATCAGCGGGGGAATGAGCGCGGCCAGCATCGTGATCTTGTAGCCCAGGAGCTGCAGCGTACCGAAGCTCCAGATAACGCCGATGATCACCACCAGCAGGGAAAGCAGCGTAGCCGAAACCGACCGGAAGAACAGCAAGAGGATAAGCGCCGACAGGCCGATGGACAGTGCGGTGAACAGCTTCATTTCCTCCTGGATCCGCACGGCCAGCTCGGAGCGGATGAGGGGCAGGCCGCTGAGGTGTACTTCCTGCCGGTATTCCTTTTCAAAGGCGCGGGCCAGCCGGGTAACCTCGTCCACCACGCGCCGACGCTCCGGGGAATTAAGCACTTTCGCATCAATGCGTACGCCCATCAGCCAGGCGTTGCTCTGCGGGTTATACAGGAGGCCTTTAT
>DATAGL010001013.1:0-14338 GCA_036263755.1 Chitinophagaceae bacterium
CTGCAGGACGCAGGCTCAACGAACTTCCAGGACCTGTCATACCACCTGCACCTGCCCGCCGGGCGCCTCGGCTCCTTCTCGCTTTTTGGTTTCGGTGGCCTGAGCTCCGATGTGGTGAAAGGGGCGGCTGATTCGTCCAAATGGGAAGAAACGGAAATGCGTTATCCTTCAAAGTTCATATCCAATACGTACTTACAGGGCCTGACGCATACCGTGCTGCTTGGCGCACGTACGCAGCTTAAAACGGTGGCCGCTTCTTCCAAAGTGGAAAACGGCTACCGGGAGTCCTTCATCGACGATGAATACCAGACGGCGCTGATGTACCGGGACCGGTATGTTACGAAAAAGCATACGGTGTCAACGGTGGTCAATCATAAAAGGAATGCCTGGAGCCTGCTGCGCGCCGGAGCCTATGTGCATCATTATGATTTCGATTTTTACCGCAAGTCCAAGGAAGCCCCCGATGCTCCGTTAAAGGAAGTGATCGCAACACGCGGCCAGACGCAGCTGGTGCAGGCCTTTGCCCAATGGCGGGGCAAGCCTCGGGAAAGCCTGCAGTTTACCGCCGGACTGCACTACCTGCGCTTACTGCTCAACGATGCGCAGTCGGTAGAACCGCGCGCATCCGTGCAATGGAGCCCTAACCGGAAACAGAGCCTGTCCCTGGGTTACGGCATGCACAGCCAGGTACAGCCGCTCGGGCTTTATTTTACCCGGCAGGAAACGCCTTCGGGATGGGCACAGCCGAACAAGCAACTGGGATTGACCAAAGCGCACCATTTCGTTTTTTCCTACAACCGCCTGCTGGGCCCGAGCCTGCGCCTGAAAGGAGAACTGTACTACCAGCACCTGTTCAACGTACCGGTGGATGCCGGGGACAGCGGTACCTTCTCCACCCTGAACATCCAGGAAGACATCGTGGTGCGGGCGCTCGAGAACAAAGGCAAAGGCCGCAATTACGGCGCGGAGCTTTCGCTGGAAAAATACCTGAGCCAGCAGTTCTACTACACGCTTTCCACTTCGTTGTACCAGTCGAAGTACACGGCCGCCGACGGCATGGAACGGAACACGCGGTTCAACGGCAACTTTATCAATACGGTCATCCTGGGCAAGGATTTCACGCGGAAAGGCGGCCTGCGCACCTTCGGGATCAACGGAAAGCTGATCCATGCCGGCGGGTACCGCACCACGCCGATCGACCGGGAGCAATCGGCGGAAAAAGGGTATGCCGTTTACCGCGAGAAAGAGGCCTACAGCCTGCAGAACCCGGCTTATTTCCGCGCCGACCTCCGGTTGAGCTGCGCCTGGAACCGGAAGGGCCGGACCAATACCCTGTCGCTCGACATCCAGAACCTTACGAACCGGCAGAACATTTTTTCCCAGGGCTATGATGCCCAAAACCAGACCCTTGTCAACAACTACCAGACCGGGCTCATACCCGTGCTGAACTATAAAGTCGAATTCTAATCATCCACAACTCAAAATCAACAGTCGTTATGAAACAAGCAATGCAAATCGTATTTTATTTTATTTGTGCCTTCCTGCTCACCTCCTGCGAAAAGATCGAAGGCGAAGGCCCTGTAGTGACCGACAACCGCAGCATCACCGGTTTCACCGGCATCGACCTCCGTACCTCGGGTAATGTGTATTTCGAAGAAGGAACCGAATACAAAGTGGAAGTGCGCGGACAGCGCAACATCATCGATGTGTTGGAAACGTTTGTGAACGACGGCCGGCTCGTCATCAAGTACCGCAACAATGTGCGCATCAAATCGGGCGATAACGTAACGGTAACGGTAACCGCTCCCCAGCTGCGGAATCTCAAAGTAAGCGGTTCGGGCAATATGGAAGCGACCGATCAGCTGGAAGCGGAAGACCTGGACCTGCACATCTCCGGAAGCGGCAATATCCGCCTGTTGGGCCTGACCGCTACGGAACTGGAAGCCCGTGTCGACGGTTCGGGAAATATCCGGGCGGGTGCCGGTACTGCGGATGATGCCGAGTTCACCATTTCCGGCAGCGGCAACATTGATCTGCCCAACGTGCAGGCGAAGCGGGTAAAGACGCGGACCACCGGATCCGGTGAAATGAAGTTGTATGCCACCGAGACCCTCAATGCTTCCATCTCCGGCAGTGGACATGTGTATTATAAAGGGAATCCGGCCCTCCAGGTATCGGTTACCGGTTCCGGCCGCGTGCAGCCGCTCTAATAGACTTTTGCTTCCTTTATATTTCCGGTCAGCTGGCGTGTTGACAGGGGCGTTCCGGGCTTACAGGCCCCGAGTGTGAACTCCCTGATCCATGTGTCAGCTGACCGTTTTTTTGCCAGGTATGACCCCGGGTGGAAATACCTGCAACCGCTCCGATCACGATTATGGAAGGGTGGGAGAGCCCTGCTTCCCGGGCCAGCTCCACAAGAGAGCCTGCCTGGCCCCGCACCTGTTTTTGTCCGGGCAGGGAGGCATGCTGGATGATGGCGGCGGGCATTCCGGGACAACCCTCCGCGTGGTAAACGGCGGCGATCTCCGCCAGTTTTTTCATGCCCATATAAATCACCACGGTAGCCTTGCTGCGGATGGCCAGCCGGAGGTCTTCCGACAGAGTGCCGTCCTTTTTGGTGCCGGTGACCACCCAGATGCTTTCGCACAGTTCGCGGTGGGTGAGAGGAATGTCCTCCAGCCCGGCGGCCTGCATGGAGGTGATCCCCGGTATGTATTCGGTGCGGATGCCTTCCGACCGGGCAAAGAGCACTTCCTCGAAGCCTCGGCCGAAAATAAAGGGATCGCCTCCTTTCAGGCGAACGACCAGCCCGCGGGCAAAGGCCTTTTCCCGGATGAGCCGGTGTATTTCCTCCTGCGGTGTATACGTGCCGTACGGTTTTTTCCCTACATAAATTTTTTCGCAATGCGGGGGAGCAAGGTCCAGCAGGGCAGTATTGGCCAGGTTGTCGTACAGGATGACCGGAGCTTCCTGCAGTATTTTATGGCCTTTATAGGTAATCAATTCCGGATCTCCCGGCCCGGCACCAAGAATTACAAGGGTGGGAAGCAGGGTTTTATTCATATTTAAAATATATTAATGTTTACATTATGACCAACAATGCAATATATTTGTATTGCAATCATTAATCAAATAATATAAAAAGGCTAATATGGAAGAAAATATCGGTGGATACACAGGATTTTAATAGATTATAATAAAACATCATTGATGGGTCGCAGCCGGATATGGTGTTCTTTTGCTTTAACACTTTAAACAGATGGTATGGCAATGCATTCACCCACGGTGGTCGTGGTGGGCAATGGCATGGTGGGCTATAAGTTTTGTGAAAAGCTCCGCGCAAAGTCCGCCGCCTTCAACCTGGTCGTTTTCGGCGATGAGCCCCGGCCCGCCTACGACCGCGTCCACTTAAGCGCATTCTTCTCCGGCAAATCTGCCGACGATCTCTCCCTCGCTCCGCTTTCCTGGTACGAAGAAAAGGGCATCCGGCTCGTACTGGCCGACCCGGTAGTAGCTATTGACCGCGACCTGCAGACGGTGCTTACGGCTTCCGGGCAGGTGCAGTCGTACGATTACCTCGTACTGGCCACGGGTTCTGCGCCTTTTGTGCCCTCCCTGCCCGGTCTGGACAAAAAAGGCGTATTTGTTTACCGCACCATTGAAGACCTGGAGGCGATCGGGGCTTACGCACAAAAAGTGCGCTCCGGCGTGGTGCTGGGTGGTGGCCTGCTGGGGCTGGAGGCGGCCAAAGCGCTCCTGGACCTGGGCCTGGAGTCGGCCCATGTGGTGGAATTTGCTCCGCGGCTCATGCCCCGCCAGATCGATTCGGCCGGCAGTGCCTCCCTTCAGTCGAGCCTGGAAAGCCTTGGGTTGCAGATTCATCTGGGAAAATCCACGACCGCAATTTTGGGCGAAGCGGCCATTGAAGGTCTTTCCTTTGCCGACGGAACCGCGCTGGAGGCGCAAATGCTGGTGGTGTCGGCGGGTATCCGCCCGCGCGATGAGCTGGCGGCTGCCGCCGGGCTTCCGGTGGGTCCCCGAGGTGGCATCGTGGTCAACGACCGGCTGCAGACGGAAGACCCCCGCATATTTGCGATCGGCGAATGCGCCCTTCATGAAGGTTTAGTGTATGGGCTGGTGGGGCCCGGTTACGAGATGGCTGAAGTGGTGGCTGCGGCTCTTTGCGGGGTCGAAAAGGCGTTTGCCGGTTTTGACATGAGTACGAAGCTGAAGCTCATCGGCGTGGATGTCGCCTCCTTTGGCGATCCTTTTGTGGCCGAACCGGATTGCCGGACCATCACATACCACGACCGGAACAAAGGGGTGTACAAGCGGATCAATATTTCCCCCGACGGAAAGCAACTGCTGGGTGGTGTGCTGGTAGGCGATGCGGGGGCCTATAATATGTTGCTCCAGACGGTAAACAATAAGCTCGTACTGCCGGCCGACCCCGAAGACCTGATCCTTGGGAGCCGGGGTGGAGAAGAAACGCAGGGCGCTGGCGTGCTGGCATTACCGGATGATGCACTCATCTGCTCCTGCGAGGCGGTCACCAAGGGGGCGATCTGTGCGGCCGTGGAAGAGGGAGGGATCACTTCACTCGACGGTATTAAAAAATGTACAAAGGCCGGTACGGGCTGCGGAGGCTGCACGCCCATGATCAAGGACCTGGTGACCGGCGCCATGAAGGCGCAGGGCCTGTATATAAAAAATAACCTGTGCGAGCACTTTGATTTTGCCCGGCAGGAATTACTCGATCTTATCCGGGTGAACGAAGTGCGCACCTACGAGGCGGCGCTTGACAAATTTGGAAAAGGGGATGGCTGCGAAGTGTGCAAGCCGGCGGTGGCCAGTATCCTGGCTTCGCTTTGGAACGAAGTGATCCTGAAACAGGAAACCATCCAGGACAGCAATGACCGCTTCCTGGCCAACATACAAAAAGGAGGCACCTATTCAGTCGTGCCCCGCATCCCGGGCGGTGAGATCACGCCCGATAAGCTGATCGTGATCGGTACCGTGGCCAAAAAATATAACCTGTATACGAAGATCACCGGTGGTCAGCGCATCGACCTGTTTGGTGCGCACCTCAATGATCTGCCGGCCATCTGGGAAGAGCTGATCGAGGCGGGCTTCGAAAGCGGTCATGCTTACGGCAAGGCCCTGCGGACCGTAAAAAGCTGCGTCGGCAGCACCTGGTGCCGGTTCGGGCTGCACGACAGTGTTTCCTTTGCCATCGAGGTGGAAGACCGCTACAAGGGCATCCGGGCCCCGCACAAGCTGAAGGGTGGCGTATCAGGCTGCATCCGTGAATGCGCCGAAGCGCAGAGCAAGGATTTCGGCATCATCGCTACGGAAAAAGGCTGGAACCTCTATGTCTGCGGTAACGGCGGCTCCAAGCCGCAGCATGCCCAGCTGCTGGCGACCGATATTGACAAGGAAACCTGTATCCGGTACCTGGACCGCTTCCTAATGTTCTATATCAAAACGGCGGATCCTTTAACGCGTACGGCTACCTGGCTGAACAAGATGGAGGGCGGCATGTCCTACCTCCGCAATGTAGTGGTGCGCGACAGTCTGGGCATCGGGGCGCAGCTGGAAGCGGAAATGCAGGCGCTGGTGAATACGTATGCCTGCGAATGGAAAGAGGCCGTATCCAATCCGGAGTTGCGCCGCCGCTTTCAGTACTTCATCAATGCACCGGAAGAAAAAGATCCCACCGTTCAGTTCGAGGCGATGCGCAGCCAGGTAAAAGCGGGAAGCTGGTAAATCATTCTTCAAAATCATTCTATAATGGAAACACTTATTTCGCTCCGATGGATTTCCGCCTGCCGGGTGCAGGATGTGCCGGCCAACGGGGGTGCCTGCGTGCTTATTGAAGGCGAGCAGATTGCCCTGTTCAATTTTACGCGCCGCGGCACCTGGTATGCCACCCAGAATCTTTGTCCGCACAAAAAGCAGATGGTGTTGTCGCGGGGGATGATCGGAAGCGCGGGTCCGCAATGCGAGCCCAAGGTGGCCTGTCCCTTTCATAAAAAAACATTTTCACTGGAAACGGGTGAGTGCCTCAGCGGGGAGGAGTACCAGATCAGGACGTATCCCGTAAAGGTGGTGGGCGACCGGGTTTTTATCGGGCTGGAACAGGGTTGAGCATATGGAGCCGGTGTATCATAAACCTATGTCGCTCCGCCGGTCGGTGGCGGCGGGTATTGTATTCTGCAGTCCCGATACGGCGGACCTGATCCGGATGGGTACTGCGCCCTGCGGACATCTTTTCGACCGGGCGGAAATGGCTGCATTCCTGGGGGCGAAGGCGGTGCCGCAGTTATTGCCGCTGTGCCATACCGTGGCCCTTGATGCAATGGAGGTGCAGTTTGCATTGCTGAGCCTTGAGGAGCATGCTGCTGATTTCGGGGAAGCGGTTTGCCGGCGCTCCGGCATTGTGATCCGGGGATCGGCGGCCGGGATTGGCCGGGCCGGTGTGGATATGGAAGTGCTGGCCGGTGTTTCCCTTGCTGCCCTGCAGCTGTACCACCAGTTAAAAGAAGTGGATCCTGCGCTCGAGATCGGGGCCATTCATTTGCTCCCCAAAGAAGGCGCTTATCCGGATCAGAAAAAATACTTTGCCACACCGCCTGATTGCGCGGTGCTGGTCTGCTCCGATGCGGTGGCTTCCGGCCGGAAAGAAGACCGGAGCGGGCCCCTGGTTTGCGAAATGCTCCGGGCGTCCGGGGCCAGGATAAAGCATTGTGCCCAGGTGCCGGATGATCCGGAGGCGATCCGGTCGCACCTCCGCAGGTGGGTGGCTGAAGACGTCCCCTTTGTTTTTACTACCGGCGGTACGGGGTTGGGGCCGCGTGACAGTACGGTCGATACGGTGCAGTCGCTCATTGAACGCGATGCCGACGGCATCGTGGAGGCCATGCGGGGCTACGGTCAGATGCGCGGTCCCCTGGCCATGATGAGCCGTGCAGCGGCGGGTTCCATTGGTCGCACGCTGGTAGTGACCCTTCCGGGAAGCGTGACCGGTGCGCGGGAATCACTGGAGGCGATCCTGCCGGCAGTATTCCATGCACGGAAGATGCTGGTGAAATCAGATAATTAGGAACTGTTGATGCATTATGATCACCTATAAAGAAGCACAAGGGTTGTTGCAGGAAAACCGCCAGTCGTATGGCGTGGAAACGGTGGCCCTGGAAGCCGCCTTCGGGCGTACGCTGGCCGAGCATCAATATGCGGACCGGGATTATCCTCCTTTTAACCGGGCAGCAATGGATGGGTATGCGCTGCCCATTGAGGCCTTCAAAGCGGGGGTGCGTTCGTTCCGGGTGCAGGAGACCATCTGGGCCGGGCGTTCGTTTTCGGCAGACCTGGATGCGGAATCCTGCTTCCGGATCATGACAGGGGCGGCTGTTCCCTCCGGTGCTAACGTGGTTGTGCGGAAGGAAGATTGTGAAGAAGAAAGCGGGGCCGTGCGGATCCTGCTGGATGCGCTGAAGCCGGGTCAGCATATAGCAGAAAAGGGAGAGGATGCGCGCCGGGGCCAGCGGGTGCTGAAAGCGCCGGCTATCTGTTCCCCGGCGGTCATGTCCCTGCTGGCCACCCTGGGCTGCACCCGGGTGCCGGTATTGCGTTTGCCGCGCGTGGCCCTCATTACCACGGGTGACGAAGTGGTGGAGAGCGGCAGGCCGGTTGCCGGACCCCTAATCCGCAACAGTAATGTTTGGATGGTCCGTGCGTTGCTGCAGACGGAAGGAATAGAGCCTGATTTTGTGGCGCATGCTCCGGACGATCCATGTGCGTTAAGAACTGTTTTCCGGCAGGCGCTGGAATATGACCTGGTCATTACCTGCGGGGGCGTTTCGGCAGGGGCGGCTGATTTTGTTCCGCGGATCTGGGAGGAGCTGGGGGTGGAAGCGCTTTTTTACAAAGTGGCCATCAAGCCGGGCAAGCCGGTGTGGTGCGGGCGGATGCCGGGCGGAGCGCAGGTGTTTTCCTTGCCGGGCAATCCTTTTTCGTGCCTGGTTACTTTCAAATTATTTGTGGGCTATTTCCTGGGGATCTGTCGGGGCGGGGAGGGCGGTTTCCGCAAGGGAACGCTGGCTGCGGGGCGCAGGAAAAAAGGGGCTTTGGAAGAATATTTTCCTGCTGTTCTGGGACCGGATGGTGTAATGCCGCTTCCGGTTGCTGGTTCCGGTGCGATTGCTGCGGCGCTGAATGCGGAGTTGATCGCGCGGCATCCGGCAGCGCAAATGGATTTGAGGGTCGGTGAATATTTGGATTACATCCCTCTCTGAAAGGCTTTATAATACCCATTCATATTAATAAATATAAAATATGATACTTCTAGACGGTTTAACCATCAAATTGGCTAAATTTACTTGAAAATGAACATATGAAATAAATAATAATATTTGATAGCTTTTGAAGAAAAAGCCCCGCCAGGAGTCGCAGTCCATGACGGGGTTAGAAGTTAAAATTGCTTTAACAACTTTAAACATTCCAAATGTATCAAAAAAAGCTGATTCCATCAGGGGACCCGGCTGTATCCTCCTTTTTCCCCGAAAAGAGGAAGCCGGAGCTTTTTAAACGTCCGGCATTTCCCCTGAATAAATTTTTTGCTCCCGTTCCCCTGCAGCTCCCCGCCCGGCTATTATCTTTTCCCTTCCGGCAAAACGCCCGGTTACACCCCCTTTCTTATCATCTTCCTTCCGTTCAAAACCGACAGCGATTTGCGCATGCTGCTCATCCGGAAGATCGGGTTGTTTTTCCAGAGCCTGTGACGAGGGTCGGCCGGCGCTTGCCGTTGCTGCAGCCATCCCGCAGGAACCACTACCGCCCGGCGGCCTGAGGCTTCTTTCAAACGCTTTTTTTCTATCAGCTTAAATAAAACGGCATGGTACAGCAACCCCTGTCCACGTTGAATATATTCAGCGGGAAAGGCATCCAGATGCGCACGTTCCATCTTTCCTGGATCACATTTTTTGTTTGTTTCTTCGGCTGGTTCGGCATAGCGCCGCTGATGCCGGTGATCCGCGAGCAGCTGCACCTGTCGAAAGAACAGGTAGGGAACCTGACCATCGCTTCGGTTTCCGCTACGATCCTGGCCCGCCTGCTTATCGGCCGTCTCTGCGATACGCTGGGCCCGCGGCTTTCTTATACAATTCTCCTGGTGGTCGGGGCGGTACCGGTGCTGGGTGTGGGACTGGCAAACAGTTATGAAAGTTTTCTCCTTTTCCGTTTCCTCATCGGTGTGATCGGAGCCTCCTTTGTGATTACGCAGTTCCATACTTCCATGATGTTTGCCCCCAACGTGGTCGGCACCGCCAACGCGGTGGCCGGTGGCTGGGGCAACCTCGGAGGCGGCGTTACCAATCTGCTGATGCCCCTGATTGCCGCGGGCTTCACTGCATTGGGCATTGCATCGGAAGGCGATGGCTGGCGCTGGGCCATGATTGTGCCCGGCGCACTGCTCCTGGTTATGGCGTTCCTCTATTACACATACACGAAAGACACACCCCGCGGTAATTTTTCAGAGATCCGGCGTGAGAAGACCGCTGCCGCGAAAGGCAGTTTCCTCGCCGCCCTGAAAGATTACCGCACCTGGGTGCTGGCGCTTGCCTATGCAGCCTGCTTCGGCATTGAGATCACGGTGGACAATGTGGCGGCTACCTTTTTTGTGGATGAATATGGAGCGTCCCTGATCGCAGCCGGAGCACTGGCGGCGATCTTCGGCTTCATGAACCTTTTTGCACGCGCCCTGGGCGGACTGTTCAGCGACCGGATCGGGCGGCGGTACGGTTTACGGGGTAAAGGGGTATTGCTGGCCCTTTTCCTCTTACTGGAAGGCCTGTTCATCATCTTTTTTGCCCGGGCCGGAAGCCTGCCCATGGCTATTGCCGCGATGCTTGTGTTCGCGCTCTTCCTGAAAATGGCCAACGGGGCCACTTATTCGATCGTGCCTTTTGTGAACAGGGAGGCCATCGGCAGCGTAGCCGGCATTGTGGGCGCGGGCGGAAACCTGGGCGCTATGGGAGTGGGCTTCCTGTTCAAAGCAAAAGATATTTCCTATGCCGATGCTTTTTATTACATCGGGCTGGGCGTGACGGTGGTAAGCCTTGTGGTGCTGCTGGTCCACATGCGCCGCAGGACCAAAGCCAATGTAGTGCTCGGGGAGGCTGCCGGCCTGCAGCGTGCGTGAGCGGGTTAGGGCAGCGAAACAGTATTGTTCATCCTTAAACGGCCAGAGGGCCTTCGGGATATGAGTAAAACACAGGGTTTTAAAAGTACCTGCTGCTACTGCGGCGTAGGCTGCGGCCTGCTGGTGCACAAAGACAGGCGCGGTATGGTGCGGGTGGAAGGCGATCCCGATCACCCGGTCAACCGGGGGATGCTGTGCAGCAAAGGGATGAACCTGCACCATACGGTCAATGATGCTTCCGACCGGCTGCTGCACCCCCAGGTACGGTACCACCGCAACCGGCCCCTGGAGCGGGTGGGCTGGGACGAAGCCCTTGACCGGACGGCTGCCGTATTCCGAACGCTGATTACCAAGTTTGGTCCCGACGCCGTCGGCTTTTATGTTTCCGGGCAATGCCTTACCGAAGAATATTACGTCATCAATAAACTGGTAAAGGGCTTTATCGGGACCAATAATATCGATACGAATTCCCGGCTCTGCATGAGCAGTGCTGTAGCCGCCTACAAACTGGCACTGGGCGAGGACGCTGTGCCCGGTTGTTACGACGACATTGAATCTGCTGACTGCTTCTTCGTAACAGGGGCCAACCCGGCCTGGTGCCACCCCATCCTCTGGCGGCGGGTAGAAGCGCACAAGGAAAAGCATCCCGCCGTTCGCATTATTGTGGCCGACCCGCGCCGGACCGATTCCGCTGCCGGTGCCGACCTCCACCTGCAACTACGTCCGGGTACCGACATTACCCTGCATCATGCCATCGGCCGGGCCCTGATGGAGAACGGCGACATCGACCTGAACTTTATCCGGAACCATACGGAAGGGTTTGACCAATACAAGGAACTCGTATTCCGCCGCAGCCTGGCGGAAGCGGCGGTCATCTGCGGCGTGCCCGAAGAAGACATCATTCAGGCCGCCCGGTGGATCGGGGCAGCACGCGGCTTTCTTTCTTTCTGGACAATGGGCCTTAACCAGAGTGTGGTAGGCGTAAATAAGAACCTCAGCCTCATCAACCTCAGTCTCATTACCGGGCAGATCGGCCGGCCCGGTTCCGGTCCCTTTTCCTTAACGGGGCAGCCCAATGCCATGGGCGGGCGTGAAGTGGGCGGACTGGCCAACCTCCTGCCGGCACACCGCAACCTTGCCGATCCCGCACACCGCGCCGAAGTACAGACCTTTTGGGGCGGGACAAACATTTCGGCAAAGCCCGGGCTGACGGCTACGGAAATGTTTGAAGCGCTGGAAGACGGCCGTCTGAAAGCCATCTGGATCATCTGTACCAACCCGCTGGTGAGCCTGCCGGATGCGCGCCGGGCTGAAGCCGCCCTGCGGAAGGCGAAGTTCGTGGTCGTACAGGAAATCAGCAGCAAGGCGGAAACACTGGCCTTTGCGGATGTGATTCTTCCGGCAGCCACCTGGGCGGAGAAGGAAGGAACGATGACCAATTCAGAGCGACGCATTTCCTACCTGCATCCGGTGGTGGCGCCGCCCGGACTGGCCCTTCCGGATGCGGAGATCATCTGCCGGTTTGCGCGCAAAATGGGATATAACGGTTTTGCCTATGCGCAGGCATCGGAAATCTACCGGGAGCATGCGGCATTGACCGAAGGCACGAATATCCGGATCACCGGGCTGACCCATGCGCTGATACAGCAAAAGGGTTCGGTGCAGTGGCCGTACCACCCGGTTCAGGCCCCCGAGGGTACGGCCCGGCTGTTCACCGAGGGAAGGTTTTATACGCCTTCCGGTCGCGCCGTACTACATCCTGTACCCGATGCCAATGGAAGCGAGGCGCCGGATACGGATTATCCCCTGATCCTGACCACAGGACGTATCCGCGACCAGTGGCACACAATGACCCGCTCCGGGAAAGTAGCAAAGCTGCGAAAGCACATCCCGCAGTCTTTCCTTGAAATGCATCCGGCCGATGCTGCTGCAGCGAACCTTGCCGATGACGATATGGTAACGGTTACATCGCGGCGGGGTTCTGTACGGTTGCCGGTGCGCTTTTCTGAAAATATACGGCGGGGTGTAGTATTCCTGCCCATGCACTGGGGGCGCACCGGCGACAGTGACCTGAACCGGGCAAACAACCTGACCAACCCCCTGGTGGATCCTCATTCCAAGGAACCCGATTTTAAGTTCTGCGCCGTGCGCGTGGAAAAATACCGGAAACCACGGCAGCGCATTGTAATTGTAGGTGCCGGGGCAGGGGCGTATGGTTTTGTAAAGGCCTACCGTAAATGGAATACCGAAGACCACATCACTATTTTCAGCAGGGAGGACTTTCCTTTTTACAACCGGGTGCTCCTGCCCGATTATATCAGCGGCGCCCTGCCCTGGGAAAACCTGATCAAGATGAACGAGGAAGAAGAAAAGCGTTCTTCCATTCAATTACGCAGGGGCGTTTCGGTTGTGCGCATCGACCGGGAGCGGAAAGTGGTGGTGGATGACAGCGGCCGGGAAACGCCTTACGATGTGCTGCTCCTGGCAACCGGCAGCAGGGCGGCCGTACCCCGCAATGTTCCCGGCCTCAAAGGCATCTTTACCATGCGCACCCGGCTGGATGCCGATGCATTCAGGGAAGCCGTTCCGCCCGGCGGCCATGTCGTTATTGTCGGCGGCGGATTACTGGGGCTGGAACTCGCGGCATCTTTGCGGGAGGTGCACATCCGCGTCACCATCATCCAGCGGATCTCCCGCTTTCTGGACCGGCAGCTCGATCCGCTGGGCAGCCAGCTCCTGCACGAGGAAATGACCGAGCAGGGATGTGATATCTACTACAACGACGAAGTACAGCTGTATTACGGCCAGAGCCGGCTGACCGGCATCCGGCTCAAAAGCGGTGGGCAGCTCTCCTGCGATGCGCTGGTTTTCGCCATAGGCACCGTTCCCAATACCGAGCTCGCCCGGGAGGCTCAATTGCACTGCCAGCGCGGTGTGCTGGTAAACGAGCGGCTGCAGACCTCGGATCCCGGCATTTTCGCGATCGGGGAAATTGCGGAATTCAGGGGTACCCTCTACGGGATCACGGCGGCCGCGGAACAGCAGGCGGAAATTGTGGCCCGCTACCTGCGGGGTGATGTGGCCAGCCGGTATGAAGGCAGCGTATTCATGAATATCATCAAGATCCACGGCTTTGACCTGTGCAGTATCGGGATGCCCGAGTGTCCCGATGACCCGGCCTATGAAGAAATTGTCTTTCAGGACAGGAGCCGGCGCTTTTATAAAAAATGCATCATACACCGCGACCGGCTGGTGGGGGCCATCCTCATCGGAGACAAAACGGAGTTTACCGAATTCAGGGAACTCATCGAACAGCGTACGGAACTCGGGGAGAAGCGGCTGCAATTGCTGCGCAGCGGCCGGAAAGCCGATCCTGTGCTCGGTCCTCTGGTCTGCAGCTGCAATAACGTGGGAGCGGACAATATCCGTCAAAAGATCCGGGAAGGCTGCACAGACCTGAAAGGCATTGGCGCTGCAACGGGTGCGGGAACGGGCTGCGGCTCCTGCCGGCCCGAGGTCCAGCGGCTGCTGGATGCGGCGGAAGAGCAGGCCCGCGCCACCATCCTTTCCTCCATTCAAAATTCGGGAGCCCATGTTTCGTAAGCAACCCGTCCTGAAAGTAAATCTCCCCGGCGGCATCGTTTCGGCCGGAGATCTGTATGCCCTGGCCCTGGCCGCCGAAGCGGCGGGCGTGGAACAGGTGCAGTTGGGGAACCGGCAGCAACTTTTTCTGAAAGTGTCCGAACGGGAAAGCGCGGCTATCGGCACCCGCCTGAATGAAGCTGGGCTTTTTTACGAAGACGGAACAGACCAGTTTCCCAACCTGCTTTCTTCCTATGTTGCGGAGGGCGTGTTCGACGGCAGCGGGTGGCTGAGCGAAGGACTGTATAAGGATATTCTCGATGCCTTCACCTACCGGCCGCGGCTCAAGATCAACCTGGTGGACGGCACCCAGACCTTCGTTCCTTTTTTTACCGGCAACCTGAATTTTATTTCCGCGCCGGTAAACAATTACTGGTACCTGTATGTGCGGTTCCCGAAGTCGGAGATCATGTACCGGTGGAAAGGGTTGGTGTACTCCCAGGACATTCCACGCATCAGCCGGCTGATCGAGCATTCTGTCTACCACAACCGGGACCT
>DATAGL010001014.1:0-3953 GCA_036263755.1 Chitinophagaceae bacterium
AACTTGCGCCGCAGGGGATACAGCTGGTCCAGCAATTCGTCGCGGGTAATGTAGGGATAGGATGTGCCCTGGATATAAAAACAAAGGAACGGATCGACCGATCCGTTGGCATCGAAATCCCCATAGATCATTTCTGCCGGCTCGGCCTGGCTGGCCCGTATTGGAGAATTGGTACCCCAGTTGCCGCCGATGATATCCAGGTCCCCGTCGCCGTCCAGATCCTGTACCTTCAGCGCCGACCACCAGCCGGTGCTGCTGTCCATTTCATTCCCGGGAGTTAGTTTGCCTTCCCGGTTGTACCAGATCTGCGGTGCCATCCAGTCTCCGGTCAGCACCAGGTCCGGGCTTCCGTTGCGGTCCATGTCCGCCCATTCGGCAGCTGTGATCATGCCCCTGTTGCGCAGGCCCGGTGCCCAATCGTCCGTAACCACTGAAAACCTTCCCTGTCCTTCATTGCGGAGCAGGTAACTGCTGGGCGTTTCAGGATACCGGCCAGGCACCACCCGGCCGCCCACAAAAACATCCGCATCCCCATCCCCGTCAACATCGGCGGCTGCAGCACAGGATTTACTTCCGGCAAACTCCGGTAAACCGGTTGCCACGGTAAAGCGGCCGGTTCCATCATTGAGGTACAGCCGGTCGTGCAGCAGGTTATCCGCTTCGGTAAAATCATGGTAGCCGCCGCTGACGGCATAAATATCCATAGCGCCGTCCTTGTTGGCGTCCAGTGGCAACACGAACGACACCTGGCGGAGACTGTCCCTTTCCAGTTCCGGTTGAGGTACGGTTTGAAAACCATTATCCGCCTGCAGGTACACCGCGGAAGACTGTCCCTGCGAACCGCCGATGAACAGGTCCTGCATTCCGTCGCCATTGAAGTCGGCCGTTGCCAGGTGCGGTCCGCAGGCAGAGAACATATACGGCATCAGGGGCTGGCGCTTGAAATCATTATAATCGAGCTGCAGGTGCTCAAAGGGGATGAGAGCCGGCGCCGGAAGGAGCAGCTTTTTGACCGGCTTCTGGACCGGCTGGTACACCGGGTCTTTCTGCTGCACGATCTCCAGCGTCTGGTCGGCTGGAATGTCCTGTATCAGGCGGCTGCTACCGTCCGGCCACACGATGCGCAGGGAATCCACCCTTGTTTTTTCACCAAGGCCAAAATGCAGCACCGGGCTGACGGAAGACTGGTAGCCCCGCGCAGGCATCTGTTCCAGGAGCTGTACGCTGCCGCCTGAAAAGCAAAATAGTTTGCTCCCGATGGCCGCCGTGTTTTTCCCGGCGCCCCTGATACGTAGGTTCAGGTAATGCCCCCCTCCTCCTTTTTCTGAATTGTTGCGGTATACCGAAGCGGCCTGGTTGAGGTGGTTCACCACAAGGTCCAGGTCACCATCATTATCCAGGTCGGCATAGGCAGCACCGTTGGAAAAATCCGGTGCTTCCAGTCCGCTTTCTTCCGAACGGTTGGTGAATGTGAGGTTCCCGTTGTTCCGGAACAGGTAATCCCGGACCGGGGTCACCGGCATTTTCTGCACGAGCTCCAGATAGCGGACACTGTCCTTATCCACCATACGGTTGATCAGGTAATCGCCCCAGAATTTAAGGAAGTCCTTGTTGGTATAATCGCGCAGATAGCCGTTGGTGATGAACAGGTCCTTATGCCCGTCGTTGTCGAAATCGGCTGCCAGCGGTGCCCAGCTCCAGTCGGTGTTGGAGATACCGGCCAGCTGGCCCATTTCGGTAAACGTTCCGTTGCCGTTATTCACCTGCAGCATATTACGCATGTACTGGAAATGAAAACCGTTGTACGTCATGTATTGAAAGAGCTCGTAATTCTCCTGCCCCTGCAGCAGCTTCTGCCGGCGGTTGTCTTCAGGCAGCATGTCCAGGGTGAAGAGGTCGGTCCTTCCGTCATTGTTGAAATCGGCGGCTTCGCAGCCCATGGAGAACTGCGACTGCAGCTTGAAGGCATACAGCTCACGCTGGGAAAAAGTTCCGTTGCCGTTATTGAAGTACAGGTAATCCTGCTCGGTATAGTCATTGGCCACATACAGGTCGGGCCACCCGTCCCCGCTGAAGTCGGAAACGGCCACGCCCAGCCCAAAGGAAATAGGATTGCCGGAGATGCCGGCAAAAGAGCTGATATCGGTAAAATGCGTTCCGTCGTTCCGGTATAACCGGTCCGCGGCGAGGGAATCATAATCACTTTTAAGGTAGTGAAGGTCCACGTTCTTGTAGGCCTTCGTACTGTGGTTCAGTACATAGCAGTCCAGGTCTCCGTCGCGGTCGTAATCAAAGAACACCGCCTGGGTGGAGCAGCCGCGGTCATCCAGTCCGTAAGCGGCTCCCTGCTCCGAAAAGGTGCCATCGCCCCGGTTGATGTACAACTCATTGCGCCGGTTGTCCGGTGCGCCTTTGCCGGAGTAGCAGAGGTAAATATCCAGCAGGCCGTCCCCGTTCACATCGGCCATGCTGGTGCCCGTTTTCCAGTCTTTGCGGCCCTGCAGCCCGGCTTTTTTGGTGATGTCCTCGAACTGGAAATTCCCCTTGTTCCGGTACAGGCGGCAGGATCCCTGGTTGGAAGTGAAAAACAGGTCATCCAGCCCGTCGTTATCGATATCGCCGATGGCGACGCCGCCGCCGTTGTAATAGTATTCGTAGGCGAGGATATGCGAAGCTTCGTCTTCCCGCAGGCGGTTCTCAAACAAAACACCCGTAGTGCGCGGGGGCATACGGGTGAATAATTTGTTCTGTCCGGCAGCGGACAAAGCCGACAGGATAAAGATCAATATCCCGGTTACATAGTTCATGGGCATTGCTTGGTCGGAATCGGAAGATAGGAAAAAAGGCCATCCGGGAACGGACGGCCGTTGCTTATATTACTCAAAAATCACTGCTTGTCCCACCAGACACGTGAGGTCATTTTATCCCCACCGGCCATACGGGAAACAGCTTCGCTGTAGTTGGCTGCGTTTACGGCAGCTTCGTTGGTCGGATAGGTAAAACGCCGGGGAATGGTTCCACCGGTCACGTTGCCCGGGTAATTGCCCGAGGGCGTCAGTTCGGGATAGCCGCTTCTTCTCCAGTTCGCCCAGGCCTCATACTCGTCCATGAAGGTAGCCACCCAGTACTGGGTATTGATCTGCTCTATTCCGGCAGCACCCGGTGTATACGGATGTGCATTCAGGTAGGCCGTGATTTCAGCGTCCGTGATGTTGATGCCGGAAACCTCGCCCAGGTTGAACTGGTCAAACTGGCGCATGGCGGCTGTTACGCCCTGCTCATACAGGGTGGCGGCCGAACCGGTGATCCATCCGCGCTCTGCCGCTTCTGCCTGGAGCAGCAGCGATTCGGCAGCGGTCAGGAAAAAGGTCGGGGCCTCAAACCGGGCATACGTATAGCGGTTCACCACGGAATAATCATTCTGGTTGCCGGTCCAGTTGGGCGCGGTGGAAATCGGGCGGGTACCGCCTACATCATAGCCATTGGGCTGGCCCAGCTGCCTGGCCACCGACGTATCGCCCTTATCCGAACCCACACCGGGGTTGGTCACCACGGTGGCAATGTACCGCAGGCGGGGATCGTTATTGCTTTTCAGGTAATCCACGAAAGTCTTGCTCAAACGCGAAGCATTGGGGTCCTGCGCAATCAATACGGAGCCCGTACCGTTGGAGCGGTTGTTCTGAGGGGCCAGGTTGGGGTGCTGGATCAGTGCATTGTCGGCATTGGTGGTGATCACCCCGCCGGTTGTGGCTTTCTGGGCCCAGGCTCTGGCGTTATCGGCATCCACCTTGCTCATCCGCATAGCCAGGCGCAGCATTTCAGAATAAGCGAACTTTTTCCATTTGGCCACGTTGCCACCGTACATCAGGTCGGCAGCACCCACCGTGTTCGGCTTGGCAGCATCCAGTTTTGCGGCGGCATCTTCCAGTTCGGTCAGCATATGCGCGTAAATC
>DATAGL010001015.1:0-4312 GCA_036263755.1 Chitinophagaceae bacterium
TTGGATGTTGCGCTGCTCCATGGCGCGCGACGCTTCCTTATGGTAGAGGTGGTAGCAGATGCCGCCCATCTTCATGAACTGCTTTTGCACACCGGCGTTGATGAGGCGGATGGCTATCTCACTGTCTTCACGCCCCCAGCCCGAAAACGCTTCGTTGTACCCGTTGACGCGCAGGAGGTCCTCTTTCCAGAAAGCCATGTTGCAGCCTTTTACGTAGTAGCGGTGGCGGCCGCCCGTTTTGTAGCGCGGGGCCATGATGTTGCGCAGCAGGGGGCTGCGCAGGCTGTTGAACCGGTTGCGGCTGTCGGAAGCATGCGCCTTGATATTTAAAGAACGCTGCTGCAGTAACCGTTCAGTTGAGAGCGGGGAAAGCAGCACGCGGCTGCCGGTGGTGAAGAAGCCGGGTCGCTGCAGCGCCAGGTGGTCGTGAACAAAATAAGGATGCAGGATGAGGTCTCCGTCGATCTGGAGGATATAGGCACCCGAAGCGGCCGCGATGGCGCGGTTGCGGATGCGCGCCAGCTGGAAGCCTTCATCGGGCTGCCATACGTGGCGCAGGGGGACAGGAAAATTTTCCCCAATTTTCGCAATAAGGTCGCCCGTTTCTTTTTTGGAACCGTCATCGGCAATCACTACTTCTGCGGGCATGATTTTTTGATTCATCACACTCATCAGGCACAACTCCAACGCTTGCGGCCAGTTATAGGTAGCAATGAGGAGGCTGCAGTTTCTGTTCATGGCTACGAAAATACGGTCCCGCCCTTGAAAACCGGCCCGGTGTGCCTGCGTATTGTATCGTTATATTTGCAACCCTTTAACCTTTTACCTACGAGATGAAAGAGTACGATTACCTCATTGTGGGCGCAGGACTGTTTGGCGCCACCTTTGCCCACCTGGCCACGAAAGCCGGGAAGAAATGCCTCGTGATCGATAAGCGCAACCATATCGGCGGCAACACGTATTGCCAGGATGAAGGCGGCATCAACGTACATGTGTACGGTGCGCACATCTTTCACACGAACGACAAGCCGATCTGGGATTTCGTGAATTCCTTTACGGAATTCAACCGCTACACCAACAGCCCGATCGCCAATTACAAGGGAAAGCTGTACAATCTTCCGTTCAATATGAACACTTTTTACCAGCTTTGGGGCGTGGTGACACCGGAAGAAGCACAAAAAAAGATTGACGAGCAGATCGCCTCGCTCAACATCAAGGACCCGCAGAACCTTGAAGAGCAGGCCCTGACACTGGTGGGAGTCGATATCTATGAAAAGCTGATCAAAGGCTACACCGAAAAGCAGTGGGGCCGCAAGGCTACCGAGCTGCCGGCCTTTATCATCAAGCGCCTGCCGGTGCGCTTTACCTACGACAACAATTATTTCAACGACAAATACCAGGGCATTCCCGTGGGCGGCTACAACCGGATCACCGAAAAACTGCTCGAAGGCAGCGACGTGCGGCTCGAAACGGACTACTTTGCCGATACGGATTATTTTCGCAGCCAGGCCGAAAAAGTCGTGTACACCGGTCCGCTGGACGAGTATTTCGGCTTCCGCTTCGGCGAGCTCGAATACCGCAGCCTGCGCTTCGAACACAAACACCTGGAGATCCCCAACTACCAGGGCAACGCCGTGGTGAACTACACGGAAGCCGACATTCCCTACACCCGCATCATCGAGCACAAGCATTTCGAGTTCGGCCGCCAGCCGCACACCGTGATCACGTACGAGTATCCCGACAACTGGCACCGCGGCAAGGAACCTTACTACCCCGTGAACGATGATGCGAATACGAAACGCTTCAAGCAGTACCAGGCCCTCGCCGAAGAAGAGTCCAACATCACGTTCGGAGGACGGCTGGCCGAGTACCGCTACTACGACATGCACCAGGTGATCGGATCGGCCTTTGTAAAAGCCCGGCAGGAACTGGGTGTCGATTTTCTAAAAGAAGCCGTTGCATGAAGATAACCGCCGTAGTGGTCACCTATAACCGACTGGAACTGCTGAAGGAGTGTATTGCCGCCATCGGCGCCCAAACCCAGCCTCCTTCAGCCGTTCTGGTGGTGAATAACGGGTCCACCGACGGCACCGAACCCTGGCTGCGCACACAGGCGCAGCTGCGGTTCGTTACCCAGGAAAACAAGGGAGGCGCTTGGGGCTTTTACACCGGCGTGCGCGAAGGCTATGCCACCGGGGCCGACTGGCTCTGGCTCATGGACGACGATACCATTCCCCGGCCGGAAGCCCTCGAAGCGCTGGTCCGCGCCGCGCAAAGCATCGGCCCGGATGAAGACCGGTTCGGCTTCTTCGGATCGAAGGTGGAATGGACCGACGGCAGTCTGCACCTGATGAACAAGCAGCAGCATCACCCGGGCTTCCGCGGTAAAAAAACCTACGATGAGTACGCGGCCCGCGGCCTCTTTCCCGTGATCTATAATTCCTTTGTATCCCTGCTCGTTTCGCGGGAAGCCATCGAGCAATGCGGCCTGCCCATCAAGGAATTTTTCATCTGGAACGACGACATCGAGTACACCGAGCGCCTGCTGCAGGCCGGCTTTGCCGGTGCCCTGGTGGAGGACAGCGTGGTGCTGCACAAAACGCCGGTGAACAACGCCAGCAACCTGTTTACCGACTCGAAAAGCAACCTCTGGAAATACCGCTACGGCCTGCGCAATGAGCTGTACACGCGCAGGCACAAGAAAGGTTACGGCAGCTACGTGCGCAACCTGATGAAACGCTTCTTCATTATGCCCTTCAAGATCGCCGCCCGCCGCAAATCGGACCGCTGGCCCTTTATCAAAATGGTCTGGCAAGCCTCGTGGAACGCGCTGTCGTTTGATCCGCCGAAGGAATTTGTAGAGCGAAGAGATAGGAAGGAGGAATTGGGGAGGAATATCGAACAAGGAATGTCGATTGAAGAATAGCGAAGTAGTAGAACCCATCTGAAAACCGAGAAGCAAGAAAGAATGTCTACGAGCTTCTTCTTAAAAATTCCAACCCTTTCTTTTCACACTTTGTAATTCTTCCATCGACATTCCTTGTTCGATATTCCTATTCCTTTCAGCATCATATTTGCAGGAACACCACCATGACGAATTTCATCCCGATCTTTCCGCTGGGCATCGTCGTTTACCCGGGCGAAGCGCTGAACCTCCACATCTTTGAGCCGCGCTACAAGCAGCTCATTTCGGAGTGCTACGCCCGGGGCAAGCTGTTCGGGATCCCTCCGGTGATCGAGAGCCGGGTGCAGGATTACGGCACGCTGATCCACATCGACGAGATCTCCAAAGTGCACGAGAACGGCGAGATGGATATCAAGACCACGGGCGGCCGGGTGTTCCGCATCCTGGAGCTCATTGAAGAGATCCCCGATAAGCTGTACAGCGGCGCCATCGTTACCTATCCCGACAACCACGAAAGCGGCAACCCGGAAATGATGCGGCGGCTGATGGGCAGCATCCGCGAGCTGCACCGCATGCTCAACGTAGAAAAGGAATTTGCCAAGAGCGATACCGACCTGCGCACTTACGAAGTAGCCCACCACATCGGCCTTTCCCTGCAGGAAGAATACGAACTGCTCAACCTCTTCGACGAGCGCCAGCGCCAGGAATACCTGAAACGCCACCTTTTCAAGGTGCTGCCCATGGTGGCCGAACTGGAAAACCTGAAGAAAAAGATCAAGCTCAACGGGCACTTTAAGAATCTTTCGGGATTTGATTTCAAAGCGTGAGCACTGCGTGCATGTACGATGTACGGTGTACGATGTGCTTCCGGGCAGGAAGTGCGTTTGCTTCGCGGTTTCTCGCAAAGACGCAAATGAACGCGGAGACGCCAAGAATTTCTTTGCGTCTTTGCGGTTCTTGGTGCCTTTGCGAGAAATAAAAAAGCCACCCACAAAGGATGGCCTCTTGTTAACTTATCAACAGATCAACTATTCAACTCCCAATTCCAAATTCCCAATACCCAACCCCTACTTCTTCAGCTTCGCTTTCCACTTCTTAAAAAAAGACAACCCGGCCACTTTCTTATGCAGGTAAGCTACACGGGTATGGACTTCCTTCAGCGTTGCCTCCTGCAGGATGGAGAAGTGCTGGGGTGTCATCCGCTCAATGGCGCGGAAACGGTCGTCGCCGTAAAAATCGGCCAGGGCCGGGGCCAGGGTTTCGATCAGGTCCCCGTTAGCATGGCGCTGCGAGTGGTAGAAGAGGTGCAGCATCGGCTCGTCCATCAGGGCCCATTTCTCGCGGCGGAACTCGAGGCTGTCGAGGTGCAGCAGGTATTCGTCGAAGGTGGTTTTGTATTTTTTCTGG
>DATAGL010001016.1:0-4057 GCA_036263755.1 Chitinophagaceae bacterium
GGCAGGCTTGAACTTTTTTGGTTCTTTTTTGCTTCAAGGCAAAAAAGAACGTAAGCAAAACCTGCGGAGCGCAGCAACACAAGAAAACCACTCCTGATGAGAAAACCACTCGCAGCTCGCAGCTCGTAGCTCGCCGCTTCCCCTCTTCTTCTTACATTCACACCATGAAATGCCTCACCCTCATACTCCTGTTTCTTATGAGTACGGCCCATGCGCAGCAGCCCCTGCAGGTAATGACCTTCAACATCCGCTACAACAACCCCGGCGACAGCGCCAATGCCTGGCCGCACCGGGTGGATAAGGTAGTGTCGCAGATCCGCTTTCACGAGGTACACCTGCTGGGTATCCAGGAAGCGCTCCATGGCCAGGTGGCCGAATTGCAGCAGCGGCTGACCGGCTTCCGGTACGTGGGCGTGGGCCGCGACGACGGAAAGGAAAGGGGCGAGTACTCCGCGATCTTTTACGATACGGCACGCCTGCAGCTGCTGGAAAACAGCACCTTCTGGCTCTCCGAACAGCCGGACGTGCCGGGCAGTAAAAGCTGGGACGCCGCCATCACCCGCATCGCCACCTGGGCCCTGTTCCGGGATAAGGCGAGCGGCCGGCGCTTTTATCATTTCAATACCCACTTCGACCACCGCGGCGTACAGGCCCGCACCGAGAGCGCCCGCCTCCTCCTTAAGCGCATCGCGGCCCTGCCGAAAGAAACACCGGTGGTCCTGACCGGCGACCTCAATGCCGAACCGTCCACGGAAGCCGTCCGCCTGCTCACCGATGCCGGTGCTCCGGTGCACCTGAAAGATGCCAAAGCCGAAAGCCGGCTGCCGCATTACGGTCCCACCGGCACTTTCAACGGCTTCGGTCCGAAGGAAAACAGTGATCAGCCGATCGACTACATCCTGCTGCGCGGCCCCTGGACCGTACGGAAGCACGCCACCCTCTCGCAGACCTGGAACGGCCGGTTTTCGTCGGATCATTTCCCGGTGCTGGCGGTGGTGGAGTGAGGGAGTATTGGTGGTATTAGTTGTATTGGTGGTATTAGTAGTATTGGTGTTGTGGCCAGGGTGATTCAAGGTTTACGGAAATGCTTCCTGTTGTATTGCCGGAAGCTCTGGTTGCCGTGCGGGGTACCGGCAACCGGCGGTGACCGGGATCCTGATGTTTTGCCTTTGCTCAACGTTTCAACTTTTCAACCATTCAACTTTTCAACTGTTCCACTGTTCAGCCCTTACCACCAACCGCACCACCCCATGCTTTTCGACTTCAACCGCTATACCTCCCTTTTATTCGTCTTCTTTGTGCACGGGCTCGTGTACGCGGCGGTGCTGCTCGGAAGGAGCCTGCGGGAGGAGCGGACCCCGGACCGCTGGCTGGCCCTTTTCCTCTTCCTGTGCTGCCTGTACATTACCCCGTGGATGGTGGGCTTCGCCGGCTGGTACGATACGCAGCCCTACCGGGACCTGTTGTTTTATGTCCCGTTCCAGCACCTGCTCCTGCTGGGGCCGGTGATGTTCTTCTATGTGCAAAGCCTGCTGAACCCATCCTTCGCCCTGAAGCGCCGCGATGCGCTGCACTTTCTGCCGGCCGCAGGATACCTGGTGTTTTCAGGGGTGGTTTACGTGACGGACAAGCTCGTGCTGCGCCGGTATTATTTCCTTGCCGAGGGACAGGACCCCGATTTCGATAGCTGGTACCAGGCCCTGGGCTTTCTTTCCATGACCGTTTACAGCGCCCTGTCGCTCCGCTACTTCCGGCTGTTCCGGGGCCTGATGCTGCAGGTGACTTCCTATGCCGACCGGCTGCGCTTCAGCTGGGTGCAGCACTTCATCCTGGCTTTCCTGGTCATGCTGGGCTTGCGCCTGCTGTTTTTTATCGGCAGCTTTTTCTGGGAAAGTGACTACAGCAACGGCTGGTGGTACTACCTCCTGTTCGGGATCATCTTTTATTACATGGCGCTGTCCGGCCACGCCAACGCGGTACGCACAAAGCTGCCCTTTGAAGCCGAACTGCTGGAAAACAAGGCCTCGCTGACGGCGGACGGGGAAACGAACGTTCACCCGGACCGCCTGGAAGCCGGCCCCGCGGTGCCGGAGGCAGGCAGTGATCCCCAGGCCGGCTTCTGGAAGGAACGGATCGGCCAGCTCATGGACAGCGAGCGGCCGTACGAAAACCCCGAGCTTACCCTGCCCGACCTCGCCCGCCGGCTGGGCTGCCCGCCTTCCCAGCTTTCCCGGGTCATCAATACCGCCTACGGCTGCAACTTCAACGACTTCATCAATGCCTACCGGGTGTCGGCCGTAAAGGAGCGTTTTTCCGCCGGCGTGCACCAGCAGCAGACCCTGCTGGCCATTGCTTTTGATTCCGGATTTAATTCAAAGGCCACCTTCAACCGGGCTTTCCTGAAGGCCACGGGCCAGAGCCCTTCCGATTACCTGCGCGCGACCGGCCAAAATGCCGTTGACAATCAACATGTTGGATAATTTGAGTCCTGCCGCCTTTTCCTGAGTCCTCTTTTCCTGGACTCAATTCCGGATCTGAGGCGCCCGGACCGGCAAGGGTTCCGAGTTTTAGGGCGTTCGGTAAAAACCAGGCTTATTCATCACCTCAAAACTCGTTTTATGAAATTGTCGGTTCGTTCTGCCTTATTCGGACATGCCCTGCCGGAAAGCAAACCTTTTAATCTGGCCTGGGCCCTTTTCCGCTTTTACACCGGCCTTTCCATGGCGCTCGGCGCCGGATGGCCGAAAATGAATGAAGGCCTGTCGCCGGGCTGGTTCACCGAGCAGGTGGGTGGCCTGGGCTTTACCTTTCCCTCCCCGCTGTTCTGGGCCACCGTGGCGGCCTGGGGTGAATTTGTGGGCGGGCTCCTTATTGCTTTCGGACTGCTGACCCGGTTTTCGGCCCTGCAGCTGGCGTTCCAGTTCTTTGTGGTGGCCTTTATCTGGTATGAAGAGCCGTTTCCGTTTGGCGGCATGTACTACCAGCAATTGCTGTTCTGGAGCTTCCTCCTTATCCTGGCCGGTGGGGGTGGCCGTTATTCGCTGGATGCCCTGCTCCGCGGCCGGGTTCCGGTGCGTATCCCCAGTGTACCGGCGACCGCGCTGACCGTGCTCCTGCTGACCCTTTCGGGCTCTGCTGCCCTTCAGGCCCGGGCATCCGGCTACCCGGTGGTATTGCCCAACTTGTTTGCCCCTTACGAGGGCTTCTGGAAAGGAACCCTGGCCTACACCGATTACGGAAACGGCAAGCGGGTACGCATTGCCGTCACCGCCCGCCTCCTCCCGGCAGAGGACGACACCCGCCAGGCCCTGGTGGAAGTGAACTATCCCGGCGAACCGGGCCATGCGCACACCGATACCCTCCGGGCGCCCCTTTCCGCAACGGCCGGCTCAACGCTTACCTGGCTGGAAGAGGAGACCGGCACCGACAACGGTCGCCCCGCCCGCCGCTCCCGGCAGTTTTTCCTGTCCCCGGATTCCCTCTCCATCCGGCTCGACATCCATCCCGCCGGCACCGATTCCGTTTTCAACCGGAACGTGTATACGCTGGAAAGAGTGCGGAACTAAAGAGGCGATGTACGGTGTACGATGTACGATGGAAATGGAGCATCTGCCGGTTTATGGCGCCATGCCCGGATGGGTGTTTTCCGCAAGCAACGTAAAAGCTCCTTCATTCACTTACATCGTACATAGTACACCGTAAATCGTACATCGCACAACCTCCGCACGGGTTTTGCTGTTATGCTATAAAAAGACCATGGCACATCCGAACAAGCGGCTGGTGGCCGCCCTGCGGGCATCGGCTCAAAACCTGCGCGACGGCGCTTTTTATGCCTGGGGCCATCACGGGGCCTGCAACTGCGGCCAGCTGTTACAGGTCGTCACCCGCCTCAGCAAGGAAGAAATTCTCCGCCACGCGCAATCGGGCTCCGGGGAGTGGAGCGAGATCGCCGAAGACTACTGCGGCATTACCGGCGCCCCGGCCAGCCTCCTCATCGCCAGGCTCGAAGGGCTGGGCCTGACGCCTTCCGATATTCACTGCCTGGAAAACCTCAGCG
>DATAGL010001017.1:0-7898 GCA_036263755.1 Chitinophagaceae bacterium
TGCAGGCTTCGGGCGGCGACCGCTACCGCTGGCTGCCCGCGGCCGGCATTACCGATGAAACTTCGCCGGTGCAGCAAGTGCAGCCCGCAGCCACCACTACTTATTTCGTCGTAATGGACAATCGGGCCTGCGGACTGAAGGATACTGTGTCCGTCACCGTTACTGTGAACCCGCTGCCCCGCGTGCAGGTGGCCAAAAGCAATGACGTGAACTGCACGCTGGCACAGGCGCAGCTCGAAGCCAGCGGGGGCGTCACCTACCGGTGGAGCCCGGCCACGGGCCTGAGTACCGTGCAGGGGGCCAGGGTAATGGCCACCCCCGCGGCTACCACCGTGTACCGGGTGCAGACCACCTCGGCGGCGGGTTGTGTGGCGGAGGCTTCCGTGGAAGTAGTGGTGGCGGCCGGCCCGGCGGCCTTCTCCCTGCCCAGCGGGTTTTCCCCGAACGGCGACGGGCTGAACGACTGCTTCGGCGTAGGGGCCTGGGGGGCGGTCAGTAGGCTGCAGTTCCGGATCTACAACCGCTGGGGCAACCTCGTGTTCCAGACCACCGACCCGGCGCAGTGCTGGGACGGCACCTACAAAGGACAAAAGCTGCCCGGCGAGGTGTTCATCTACCAGGTCAGCGCCACCACGCACTGCGGTCCCGTTACCCGGAAAGGAACGGTACTGATCCTCCGGTAAAGGAAGGCTGGTTGCCGGGCGGCTAACGGTCAGGGACAGGCGGAGCGGTGCCCGCAGTAAGGAGCGGGAATTACCCGGAAGGGATTATCTTAGGCAAAACTTTTCTATGCTTTCCAAATCCATGCAGGCAGCGCTGAACAACCAGGTGAAACTCGAAGCGGCTTCCTCCCAGGCCTACCTGGCCATGGCCAGCTGGAGCGAGATCCAGCCCGGGCTTGACGGCGTCGCCGAATTCTTTTTCATGCAGAGCGAGGAAGAGCGGCAGCACATGCTGAAGCTGATGCGCTTTATCAATGAGCGGGGCGGCTTTGCCATCGTGCCCACGCTGGACCAGCCCATCGTTACCTTCAAGAGCCTGAAAAGCCTGTTCGAGGATTTCCTGAAGCACGAGATCGAAGTGTCGAACAGCATCAACGAGCTGGTGGACCAGGCCCTGAAGGAGAAAGATTATGCCACCCACAACTTCCTGCAATGGTACGTGAGCGAGCAGATCGAAGAAGAAAAAACCGCCCGCATCCTCAACGACAAGCTCGAACTGATCGGTGAAGACAAGAGCGGCCTGTACCTGTTTGACCGCGACATCGTCGGCACCCGCCAGCAGGGGAAGTAGCGGCAGGGTACTGCCGGCCGCGCATCCTGAAAATAAGCAAGCATGTTCCTGGCCGTGGATACCTGTTACCGGGAGGCGGGCACAAACACCGCGGGCCTGTCGTTCCGCGACTGGAGCGATGCGGAGCCGCTCGCCGTGTATACGCAGGAGGGGAAGGCGGCCGCACCCTACATGCCCGGTGCCTTCTACCGGCGGGAGCTGCCCTGTATTTTACACCTGCTGCAGCAGCCGGAGGTGCCCCTGCCGGCCGTCCTGATCATCGACGGATATGTTTACACGGACGATGCAGGAAAGCCCGGCCTCGGTGCCTACCTTTATGAAGCCCTGCGGGGTGCCGTGCCGGTAATCGGCATTGCCAAAACGAAGTTTGCCGCTGTGGACCGGAAGCAGCGGGAAGTGCGCCGGGGCGGCAGCGTCCGCCCCTTATACGTAACGGCCATCGGCATGGATCCCGATGAAGCGGCGGCGGGCGTTGCGCGCATGCACGGCCCCTACCGGATCCCCACATTACTGAAACAGCTGGACCGGATCACCCGGGCATAAGCCGGTCGGGAACCGGCGGCCTCAAAAAAAGGAGGGCGCCGGCGCTATTTGCTATTCTGTGCCCCGCGGCGTAACTTATAGTAAATTATCGGTACATGCATAGCCGCAGAGCCTTTGTCAAGCAAACGGTGCTCGGTGCCGGAGCGGTGCTCCTGGGGCCCTCCCTGGGAGCGCTCGTGCCGCCACCGCCGGCGCTCAGGATCTCGCTCGCCCAGTGGTCGCTCCACCGCACCCTTAAGGCCGGCAAGCTCCTCAACTCCGACTTCCCCGAAAAAGCCCGGAAAGATTTCGGGATCGACGCGGTGGAATACGTCTGCCAGTTCTTCGGCGATCAGAAAATGGACTGGCGGGAAGCCGCTGCCAGCCGCACCTACCTGGGGCAGCTGCTGCAGCGCAGCAAGGATGCCGGGGTGTACAATCACCTGATCATGGTGGACGAGGAAGGGCAGCTGGCCCTGCCCAGCGACAAGGAACGGCTGGCGGGCGTGGAGCAGCATAAAAAATGGGTGGAAGCGGCGGCCTTCCTTGGATGCCGCACGGTGCGGGTGAACCTGCACGGCGACGGCGACACGAATGCGAAGCGTTCGGCCTCCGTGGATACGCTCGGCCGCCTGGGCGAATTTGCCCGGCCGATGAACATCAACATCGTGGTGGAGAATCACGGCAGCGATTCCTCGAAAGGCAGCTGGATCGCGGCGGTGATGAAAGAGGTGAACCGCTCCAACGTGGGTACGCTGCCCGACTTCGGCAACTTCTGCATCACGCATCCCTGGGGCACTACCCAGAACGGCTGCGACCAGGCGTACGACCGGTACCAGGGCGTGCAGGAGCTGCTGCCCTTTGCCAAGGGCGTCAGCGCCAAAACCTATGATTTTGATGCCGCCGGCGAGCAGCCCCTGATGGACTACCGGCGGCTGCTCACCATCGTGAAGGAGTCCGGCTTCAGCGGGTACATCGGCATCGAATTCGAAGGCAATACGCAACCCGAGGAAGAAGGCATCCGCAAAACGAAAGCCCTGCTCGAAAAATACCTTTAACGGCCTTTGGCCCAAAGCACACCGGATGATGCAATACCTGAAGTTTATGCCCGCGGAGGTGCTTCGTCCGTTTGTCGTGTGTTACTACAGCTGGCAGTCCGGCGGGGAACCGGTAAAGGACCTTGTGGTGGAGTCGCCGCCCTCCGGGTATTGCTCCATTGTGTTCAACAGCGGTGCCCCCTATTACCTGCAGAATAAAAAGCATGAGCGCCTGCCAGTGCCTGCTCAGTTCGTGGCGGGGCAATCCATCTACAGCTACCGGCTGTTCCTGGACGGCCTCATCTCCACGGCAGGCATCGTGTTCAAGCCGGCGGCGCTGGCCACCCTTTTCGGCCTGCCCACCTTCGCGTATACGGAGGAGCGGGTGGACCTGCGGACCGTTTTCGGCGCGGCACCGGTAGACCGCCTGGCCGCGGAAATCGAACAGGCCGGTGCGCCCGACGAAAAAGTAAGGCGGCTGGAAGCCTTTGTCCTCCGCTATTTCAACGAAAGAAAGCCCGAGCCCGATGCGATCGACATGGCCGCCAACCGGATCGTGGAAACGAACGGGATGCTGCACGTGCCCGACCTGATGGAAGGCATCTATATGTCGCGGCGCAACTTCGAGCGGAAGTTCTTCAGGAAGGTCGGGCTGAGCCCGAAGTACTATGCCCGCATCCGCCGGATGGCCTACCTGATGAACCTGATCGCGGGGAAAAAGGAAGTGGACTGGCCCACGGTATTCAGCGAATGCGAGTTTTACGACCGTTCGCATTTCATCAAGGATTTTATGGAGTTCACGGGCCGCACGCCCCAGCAATACCTGGAGGAGAACCAGGAGCTGGCCCGGATGGTGGAGAAGCCGGTGACGAAACCGCTGCCCTGAGGTTGCCGCATTTTTACACCGGGATTGTCGCAGTTTTACAGCGGTTCCGGCCCTGCACGAGGGTACCTTCGTTCCTACAAAACCAAAACAACATGCACCTCAACACCCAACAACAGCAGGAAATCCGCATCAAGAATGCGGCGGTTCAATTCATGTTTGCCTACCAGCAGCGGAGCGTGGAAAAAATGCTCCGGCTTTGCGATCCCGAAGGCGCCATCCGCTTCCATCCCCTGGGCGAAAACGGCACCGGAACGATCGGCACCCTCGGCCGCCAGCTCTGGACAGCCCTCATCGACTGTTTCCCTGACATCGACAACACCCTGGATGCCGCCGTGGCCGAGGATGCGCGCACCGTGCGCTGCCAGGTGGTGATCCGCGGCACGCAGGCAAAGGATTTTGCCGGCATTGAGAACAAAGGCCGTCACTTCGACAGCGACCACATTTTTATTTTCCGCCTCAACGAGGAAGGCCGCATCGATTCCATCGAAGTGGACTGGAACCATGCCGATTTCTGCAAACAACTCGGCGCCTGACCCTATTTAACCTACTGTTTTAACCTTACTGTTATGAAATCGATCGTATGGATCGGGCTGCTGCTTTTCGCGGCCCTGACCGGTGCTGCCCAGCAGCAAAAGCATTGGACCGAAGCCGACCGGAACTACCTGCTGGAGCACCTGACCCGCTCCCGGGATGAAGTACTCCGGGAAACCGGTTCGCTGACCGAAGCCCAGTGGAATTTCAAGGAATCGGACGGCCGCTGGTCGATCCGGGAAGTGGTGGAGCACATTGCTCTCTGGGAGCTCCTCTTCCAGCGCGAGATCAGCCAGGCCTACAAATCGGGTCCGCAGCCCGAACTGCTGGCCGGCGCCCGGCCGGACAGCGCCGTGCTCGGGTTCCTCCAGGAAGAGAAGCCGCATGTTTCGGTGGAGTATACGAAGCCCTTCACTTTTTCGCTGCCCATGGGCCTGAACCCGGGTGCCAGCTACATTGCCTGGTTCACCAAGATGCGGAACGAATCGCTCCAGTATGTCGGCACCGCCACGGAAGACCTGCGGGTCTATTTCCTGAAGCCGGGACGCGGCAGCATCCACCAGTTGTTCCTTTCCACGTTCGGCCATACCGACCGGCACCTGCGGCAGATCCGCAAAATCAAACAGCACCCCAAATACCCGCGCTAGACGGGGACGATTACCGGTTTACGGCTTGCGCACCGCGCAAGCCGTTTTTTTTGCCCGTACTTACTGCTTCCGATGCATCCGTACGGAGGTGTTGAAAGGAGAAATGCCTGCGGGAATCTTCTTTTCAAAGCTTCCTCTTTTATGGAGTGCTTTTGCATTTTGGGTGTGATCCATACAGGGGACTTTCGGAAAGGCACAGGTCGGAAACCGGCACAAGCCAAAGGGAACGGCGGAAGCGCCGGGACTGCAGACGCCACATGGACGGATGGTAGGGGTAAAAAGGCCGGTGCGGTCCGGAAGGAAGTAAAAGTATGAAGAGACCGGTATTGAGGCGGAGCGGTTCTTTTTCTACAAAAAGGAGGTTGTGCCTCTTGCGTACGCATGTAGCGATGGTGCTGCCAGCCGGCCGGAATTATCTATAGCCGGGTTTTTCCCGGCTGACCGGGTGCGGGCCGTATCGTTGCATGCTTTTTGTAGAACGTATTGGAACTGCATCCATTTCTTTATTAAACAGCTGACCGGCACTAATTTACCAGGGGAGCGCATTCATGGGGAAACTTCGCAGGATTGAACGGTTTTTATTCAAGCACAGCCTGATCCCGCCGCACCGGTGGCGCAGGGCTGCGATTGTGGCGATAGCCGCTTTCATTGGACTGGGCCTGTATGCGCTGCGGCTCAGCAATGCGGCTTCCTATCTTTCCGACGACCCGCAGGCCTGTGTCAACTGCCACCTGATGACGCCCCAATACCTTACCTGGACCCACAGCTCGCACCGGGAAGTGGCCCATTGCAATGACTGCCACGTGCCCCACAACAATGTATTCAACAAGTATTTTTTCAAAGCAAAGGACGGCCTGTACCACGCGTCCATATTCACGCTGCGGGCCGAGCCCCAGGTCATACAGGCAAAAAGCGCGTCCATCGAGGTGATCCATAACAATTGCATCCGCTGTCACCAGGACCAGGTAACGGATGCGCGGCTGACCGGTATGGTGGCCAACCACCACACCAACCGCACCGAGCGGCTGTGCTGGGACTGTCACCGGGAGGTGCCGCACGGCCGCGTGAAGGGGCTTTCCTCCGTTGGCCTGCAGCTGGAGCCCATCCGTATTTACACGCCGGAAAACCAGAAGATCGTACCCGAATGGCTCCGGAAAACCATGGAAGAGAACAACCGAAAAAAAGTGCAGGACAAATAACCATTACCAAATGAAATTCTTCAACCGCCCCACCGTCAAGAACTGGCTGCTTTTCCTGGCAACGATCGTTGTGGTCTTTTTGCTGGCCATGCTGGTTTATTCCATCATTGACCGCAAAACCGAAGGCCGGTTCGCGTACCATGCCCGCGTGCAGATCGAAGGCATGGAGCCGCGCGACTCGCTCTGGGGGCTGAACTACCCGCGGCAGTACCAGTCGTACCAGAAAACCCAGGATACGAGCTTCAAGAGCATGTACAATACCAGCGGCTTCCGCGATGCCCTTGAAGAAAGTCCCGAAACCATCATCCTGTGGGCGGGTTACTCGTTCAGCAAGGGCTACAACCAGCCCCGCGGCCACAACCACGCCGTGCGCGATGTGCTGGCCACCGTGCGGGTCGGCGCCCCGAAAGACACCCAGAGCACGATCCCCAGTACCTGCTGGACCTGCAAAAGCCCCGATGTGCCCCGGCTGATGAGCGAAGTGGGCGTAACGGAATTCTACAGCAGGAAGATGGCTGACTTCGGCAACCAGGTGATCAACCCCATCGGCTGTGCCGATTGCCACGACCCGAAAACGATGAATCTGACCATTACCCGGCCCGCCCTTATTGAAGCGTTCAAGGCCGCCGGCAAGGACATCAACCAGGCCTCCCACCAGGAAATGCGGTCCCTCGTGTGCGCCCAGTGCCATGTGGAGTACCACTTCGACAAGAAAAGGCCCGGCGCCGAAAAAGCCAATTACCTCACCTTTCCCTGGAAGAACGGGTATTCGGTGGAAGCGATGGAAGCCTATTACGACAGCGTCGGCTTTTCCGACTGGGTGCACCCGCTGAGCAAGGCACCGATGCTGAAAGCCCAGCACCCCGACCATGAAATCTATTCGTTCGGCGTGCACGCCAAGAGGGGCGTCTCCTGCGCCGACTGCCATATGCCCTACGGGACGGAAGGCGGCCAGAAATTCACCGACCACCACATCGGCTCGCCGCTGGCCAACGTGGAGAACTCCTGCTTTGTCTGCCACCGCGAGAAGGTGGAGGACCTCGTTTCCGACGTGTACGAGCGCCAAGGGAAAGTAAAGGAAACGCAGGGCCGGGTGCAGCGGCACATTGCCATGGCCCACCTGGAGGCCGAGCAGGCCTGGAAGCTCGGCGCCACCCCTGCCCAGATGCAGAACATCCTGAAGGCCATCCGCCATGCGCAGTTCCGCTGGGACTATATCGCCGCTTCGCACGGTGCCGGCTTTCATGCCCCGCTGGAAGCTTCCCGCGTGCTGGCCTCCGCTTCGGCCATCATCCAGGATGCCCGGGTGGAGCTGGCCCGGGTGCTGGCCGCCCTCGGGCACAACCAGCCGGTGCGCATGCCCGACCTGACCAATAAATCGGCACTCCAGGCCTATATCGGGGTGGACCTGGAAAAAGAGAAAATGATCAAGGCCGAATTCCTGGAGCAGGTGGTGCCCCGCTGGCTGGCCGAGGGAAAAGCGCGTGAAGCCCGCAAAAAAGTGACCCTGCTCCAGTAAGCAGGTGTCCATTCAACACATGCTATGCGTAAAAAACGATTCAGGGGAGGAGTCCTGCTTGCAGCCCTTTCTTTTTCAAACGTTCAAGCTCAGTTCAACGTAGACGGCCAGCTGGTGCAGCGCACCGAGCTCCGGAACGGATACAACCGCCTGCTGCCGGAAGGGGCCGACCCGGCTGCCTTCATTGCCCACCGCGCCCGCCTGCAGGCGGGCTACCAGAAAGCGGCCTTTACGTTCCTGGCCAGCGTACAGGACGTGCGTACC
>DATAGL010001018.1:0-14440 GCA_036263755.1 Chitinophagaceae bacterium
CACGGCGGCTTGCCAGCACTTTCCTACCATTGGCCGTTTGCATGCGCTTGCGGAAACCGTGTACGGTTTTGCGGCGTCTGCGATGCGGTTGAAATGTACGTTTCATAATTCGTTTTTTTCACGTTCTAAAATCACCCGTGGAGAACCGGGTTTGTTTTCAGTAATCCTACGGGTTACCACAACCCATAGCTTGTGAAAGGACGGCGAAGGTAAGAATAAAATTGAAGAATTTTCCAATTTAACAGGGAGAATTTGCACGGCTGCGGAAGGTTTCGCGCAAAGGCGCCAGGGAACGCAAAGCCGCAAAGGATATGATTTCCCCGCTTTATACCGGAATATTGAAAATTGCGTATTGAATATGGCTCATTTCTTCCAGACCTGTTCAACACGTGAACCCGTGAACTTGTGAACTCTTCCAAAACGTTTCTGAACTGTTTACTTACAGCTCAGCATGCCGGGCCGCCACCTCTTCCCCGAAAAACGTGGTGGCTTTTTCGTTGAAATCCTCGGGTGCGTCCGTGGTATAAAACCGGCGCCGGCTTTCCCGGCTGATGCGGGTTTCGATCTCCGGGTGCCGGGCCAGGTAATCCTGCAGGCTTTCTGCCACGATGCCTCCCTGGGTCAGCAGGGTCACCCCGGGCGGCAGGCAGGCCCTGATCTTTTCCTGGAGGAGGGGATAATGCGTGCAGGCCAGCAGTACCGTATCGATCCGGGGATCCCGGCTCAGGATGTTGTTCACGTGCTGGCGGATGAAGTAATCGGCGCCGGCGCTTCCGTGCTCATTGTTCTCCACCAGGGGCACCCACATGGGGCAGGCTTCCTGCTCAATATGTACCTCGGGAAAGAACTTGCCGATCTCGATCTCGTAGGAGCGCGACTGCACCGTGCCGCGGGTGGCCAGGATGCCGATGCTTTTGCTGCGGGTGAGGTTGCCCACCACTTCGGTGGTCGGGCGGATCACCCCCAGCACGCGGGCCTGCGGGTCGAGGTGCTCCAGGTCCTTCTGCTGGATGCTGCGCAGCGCCTTGGCTGAAGCCGTGTTGCAGGCAAGGATCACGAGGGGACAGCCCTGGCCGAGCAGCCATTCCACGCATTGCAGCGTGTAACGGTATACCGTATCAAAGCTGCGGGGTCCGTAGGGCGCGCGGGCATTGTCGCCCAGGTACAGGTAATCGTACTGCGGCAGCCGGTCTACGAGGGAACGCAGCACCGTAAGGCCGCCGTAACCCGAATCGAAAACGCCAATGGGCTTCATAAGCTGCTAAAATAGAAAGTCCCGCCAAAAGCGGGACTTTCTTTATCAGGAATCGTTTATGCTTATTTCCGGGGGGCGGCAGCACCGGCACCGGCAGCAGCCGTGGTGTTGGGCACCTTCAGGTTCAGCTTCTTGGCAACCATCGGCAGCAGGTCGTCGCCGGGAGGCATGACGAGCAGTGCTTCACGGTTCAGGATATAGCTGTACCCATTTTCCTTGGCGGCAGCCTGGATAGCGGTTTCCACCTTGCGGTAGATGGGCTCCAGCAGTTCCTGCTGCTTTCCCTGCATGGCCTGCTGTACAATTGCCTGCCAGTTCTGGATCTGGTATTCGTACTGAGCCAGTTCCTGACGGATCTGGTTCTTCACCTGGGCGCTCAGCTTGGCGGAGTCCTTGGTGTTCACCATGCTGTCCTTGCGGTTGTATTCGGATACCATGTAGGCAAACTGCGGGTTCAGCGAGTCGGCCTGGTACTTTCTGAGGAAGGAGTCCAGCTTAGCGGTTTCGGGCATCAGGGCCACTACCTGGTCCACGCTGATGTAGCCGGTTTTCTGGGCGGATGCAGTCGCAGCAGAGAAAAGCAGAACGGCTGCGAACAGGAATAATTTGAATTTGTTCATGAGATGATTATTGCGGTTTAAGTATTGATTCGTTTTCCGCCCGGTTGGTTGTAACGGGTCTTTATTTTATCAGTTTTTTTTAGCGGATCCCCAGCTCCTTCAGCACATCGTCGCTTTTTTCCAGTTTGGGGTCGGCAAATATAACGGTAATTCCCTCACTCTTATCAAGGATGAAATCGTAACCCCGCTGCGCAGCCAGCTTCTGTACCGCATTGTACACTTTATCCTGTACCGGCTTGATCAGCTCCTGGCGCTTCCTGAACAGGTCGCCCTCGAAGCCGAAGCGCTTGCGCTGCAGGTCGCGCAGGTTCTTTTCCTTTACAAACAGCTGGTCTTCCCGCTTCTTGCGCAGGTCGGCGCTGAGCATCACCTGCTCGGCCTCAAAGTCTTTGTACATGCGGTCCAGTTCCTGCTGCAGGGCGTCGATCTCCTTTTGCCAGCCTGCGGCCACGTCATCCAGCTGCTTTTGCGCATCCCGGTAGTCCGGCATTTTTTCCAGGATGTATTTGGTGTCGATGATAGCATAGCGCTGGGCCTGGCCGGTGGCGGCCAGCAGAATGATGCCGATGGCAAGCAGGAACTTTTTCATATGTATGATCATTTTAAGGTCCGTTTGAAAGGCAAAAGTTAAAAGGCAAAACCTAAAAGTAATCCTAAGATTGCCTCCTGTCCACTTTTAGGTTTTGCCTTTTAACTTTTGCCTTTATGCTGTTGCTTTAATCTGTCTTATTCCGGTTCGAAACCGAGCATGAACGTAAACCGGCTCGCATTCTTCAGGCCACCGCCCGGTGTGAACCGGTCCAGGCCCACACCGTAGTCGAAGCCCAGGAGGCCGAACATCGGCAGGAAGAAGCGCATACCCACACCGGCGCTGCGGCGCAGGCGGAAGGGGTTATAATCCTTGAAGCGGTACCAGCCGTTGGCCGCATCAAAGAAGGCCAGGCCGTAGATGGTGCTGCTTGGGTTGGTCACCAGCGGGTAGCGGAGCTCGAGCTGGTACTTATTAAAGATCGTGAAATACCGGTTGGCGTTGTTCAGGTCGGGGTTGACCGAAGGATCGGACGTTTCGAACACGGGGTAACCGCGCAGGGCGATCACGTCGTAACCCAGCAGGCCGAAGTTGTTGGTGATACCGTCGCCGCCCACCTGGAAGCGCTCGAAGGGTGAGAAGTCCAGGCTCTTATTATAGCGGCCCATGAAGCCGTACTTGGCAGCCAGCTTCAGCACGAACTGGCGGTTTTTATCGGCGCCCTTGGGACGGCCGATAGGCACGAACCATTCGGCATTGAACCGCCACTTATGGTATTCAGGGTTCTTATACGGGTTGTTCGAGGCCACGATGTCCGGGTTCAGCAGCGAATACGGCGGGGTCAGCTGCACCGAGGCTGTCAGGTTCGAACCGCTCCGGGGGAAGGTGGGATCGAACACGGAGGACCGCTGCAATGCCAGCTTGAAGCTGAAGTTGGTAGACGTACCATTGTCCAGGAACGTGCCGTCATCCTTGCGGAAGGCCTGATAGTTCTTCAGCTTGTACTGCGTGTAGTTCAGTGAGTATACGAGGGTGAAGAAGTCATCGGGCCATTTCAGCTGCTTGCCCAGCGATACGCCGGCGCCCAGTACGCGCAGGTAGCTGGAGTCGGCCCGCTCTCTCTTCATCTGATAGGTGATCGGGTCGAAGGCGTTCGAGTACTTACTGTTGTAGAAGTTGAAGGTGAGTGAGTTCCGCTTCTTGCCACCAAGCCAGGGCTCGGTGAAGGAGAAGTTGTACGAGCGGAAAGCCCGTCCGTTCGACTGCACGCGGAGGCTGAGCTTCTGGCCGTCGCCGGTGGGCAGCGGGTCCCAGGACTCGCGCTTCCAGATATTCTTGATCGAGAAGTTGTTGAAGGTTACACCCAGCGTACCGGTCAGACCAATGCCGCCGCCCCAGCCGGCCGAAAGTTCAAGCTGGTCGGATGACCTTTCTTCCAGCTTCCAGTTGATGTCCACCGTACCGTCTTCCTGGTTCGGCACCACGTCGGGGTTGATGGTTTCCTGGTTGAAGTACTGGAGCTGGGCCAGTTCGCGCTGCGAGCGGATCAGGTCTGTCCGGCTGAATTTTTCGCCGGGCATGGTGCGCAGTTCGCGGCGGATCACATGGTCCTTTGTTTTTTCGTTTCCGAAGATGCCGATGTTGCGGATGGTAGCCTGCGGGCCTTCCACGATCCGGATCTCATGGTCGATCGTATCGTTATAAACCGAAGTCTCTACCGGATCAACACGGAAGAACAGGTAGCCGTCATCCATATACAGGCCGCTCAGGTCGCCGCCTTCCTGGGAAAGCTGCTTGCCCAGCCGCTTGTTCAGGATATCGAGGTTGTAGATATCGCCTTTCTGGATGCCCAGAACGGCCTGGAGCAGCGAATCGGTGTATTTCGTATTTCCTCTCCAGGTAATGTTGCCGAAGTAGTAACGACGACCTTCCTCCACTTTGATGTCAATGTTCAGGTGACCGTTGGCCGTGTAGTACATCGTGTCGGCCACGATCTGGGCGTCGCGGAAACCCAGTGCGTTATACTGGCCGAGGATCTTTTCCTTGTCTTCGGCATATTTCTTCGCATCGAACTTGGCCGAGGAGAAAAGCTTGAACCGGAAGTAAGGGTCGAGGTAGTTCTTGGTCTTGGAAAGCGAAAGGAAACCCAGGTCTTTGACATACTCGCCAAAGGACATCCGCTCGTTCGTACCGTAGGGGCTCGGTGCCTGCACGGGATTGAGCGTGAACTTGGTCATTTCCTTCGTGCCCTTCATTTCCTTTTTGAGCTTCAGGTCGGCAACGGCGGTATTACCGTAGAAGTTCACTTCGTTCACCCGCACTTTGCTGCCCTTATTGATGAAAAATTCCAGCGAGTTGGAATTGGCGAATCCGGGATCGGGTTTTTCCACTACGCGCACCTGCACATTCATGAAGCCTTTATCGGTATAAAACCGGCGGATCACGTCTATCGCATTGCGGCGCGTGTTTTCGGTAATGATGGTCTGCTTGGCCAGGCCGATCTTGCCCTGCAGTTCTTCAGCTTCCGTTTTCCGGATGCCGTGCAGCTTGAAGTTGCCCAGGCGCGGACGCTCCTGTACGTTCAGTTCCAGGAAGATGTTATCCCCGCTGATGCCGGTGATGAACACCTGCACGTTGGAAAAAAGACGCTGGCGCCAGAGGTTTGCGATGGCTTTGGAAAAGTTATCGCCGCCGGGGATCATGATCTTATCGCCTACCTGTAACCCGGAAATGGACAACACGATGGAGGTATCCAGGGTATTGATGCCGGTCACTTTAATGGACGACACGGTATATTCCTTCGGGATGCGGGCATTCTGCAGGTTTTGCAGCTCGGGGTCCACGGCGGTCGGACGGGTAGTGTCCTGGGCCACGGCAGTGCCGGCGGTTGCCAGAAAAAGGGAGGCAGCAAGGAAAATCCAGGATAAGTGTTGTTGCATGATCGGTTGTTCAGTCAGTCTCAAAAGTGCACGCCTAAGGGAAAACATGGGTTAGGGCAGCAAATTAAGGGGAATTTTCAAACCATTTTGTTAAACTCCGGCCCTATCGGAGCAGGAAATCGGGGCAGTTCCGGCGGTTTTCAGGGCAAAGGATGTATCGGATAAATAGCCTGTATCCTGAAAAACAATTTTAAACCCGTTTACCACAAATACTACTTATACTACTATTACTACGAATACCACTATCACCACCTCTCCTAACTCCCTGAAGTGATCTGGTCGCTCGTCTTACCAAACCGGCGCTCGCGGTTCTGGTAATCCAGGATGGCCTCATACAGGTTGGCTTTCCGGAAATCAGGCCAGCGTACGCCGGTAAAGTAGAGCTCGGCATAGGCCAGCTGGTACAGCAGGAAGTTGGAGATGCGGTACTCCCCGGAGGTGCGGATCATCAGTTCGGGGTCGGGGAAGCCGCTGGTGCTCAGGTAGCTTTGCAAGGTATCGTGGTCGATTGCTTCCACGTTCAGGGCCCCCTGCTTTACTTCCCAGGCAATGCTTTTTACGGCGTTGAGCAGTTCCCACCGGCCGCTGTAGCTGAGGGCCATGATCAGGTTGAGCCCGGTATTGGCCGAAGTGATGTCCATCGCCTCTTTCAGTTCTTTCTGGGCATAGGCCGGCAGCATGCTCAGGTCGCCGATCACATGCAGCTTGATATTGTTCTTGCGCAGGCTTTCCACCTCGTTGCGGATGGTGGTCACCAGCAGTTCCATCAGCCCGATGACCTCGTATTCGGGACGGTCCCAGTTTTCGGTGGAAAAAGCATACAGCGTAAGGTAACCCACGCCCAGCTCGGCGCAGCCCTCCACTATATCCCGCACGCTTTCCACGCCGTGGTAATGGCCGTACAGGCGGTCCTTGCCGTGCTCCTTAGCCCACCGCCCGTTGCCGTCCATGATGATGGCAATGTGGCGGGGCAGCTTTTCCTTGTCAATTTGTTCCAGCATAGCAGTTGTGGCGGCCGTTGCAGCAGGTCTTCCTGCTCCGGCCCGCAGTTGTTTAAGGGTCACAAAAGTAATCACAGATGGCGCTGATGGTGCACAGATGGCGCTGATAAGTGATTTATTCTTGAAAATATCCCGTTTTTAGGGACATTCCCGATTCCTTTTGTATTTCTGCTCATATATTATGGCGTGAAACCAAACAGATAAGGCTCTCTGAGAGAGCCTTATCTGTTTGGTTCGAATGAAATATAGTAAGGATTACACAGCGTTATTCATCAATCAGTGCAATCAGCGTCCATCTGCGAAATCTGTGATTTTAGTTGGAGGTCGGGCAGCGGTAGGATTGCAGGTTGAACGAAATGGTGAACATGGCCGTGATGAACTGGTCCTTGTTGGAGGAAATGCCGCGCTGCAGGCCTTTGCCGCCGATACGCACCCCGTCACCGGTTTCGTAGGAGCGGTCCGAAAGCAGCCAGGCCGGGTTCGGGGAACCGTCCGGGTTGGGCGGAAAGGAAGTTTCATCCACGTAAGTGGTGCTCACATCGTCCAGGTAGTCGGTATTGGTGAAGCGGTGCGTGATCTCGAACCCGATATTGACCCGGGGGTTCAGCGCGTATTTCACACCGACGCCGAACGGAATGGCCAGCGCCATGGAGCTGTACGGCCGGCGGCCGGGGTAGGCCGTATCCAGCTGGCCCTCGGTGCCCAGGGGGCGCAGGAAATATTTCTGGTCGCCCAGATAAGCGTAGGGATCATAATTGAAAATGCTCACGCCCAGGGTCATATAAGGCGTAAAGCGGAAGTTTTCCTCGCCGGGCATAAAGCGGTAAAAGTTGAAATCGCCCTGCAGGCCCAGTTCCCAGATATTGGAATTAAAGGAAAGATTGCGGCGGCGCATGAACTCATTGTGCACGTTGTATACATCGGAGTAACCGATCTGGGCAAAGGAAGCCCCGATGCGCAGGGCGATGTAATTGCCGAAGTTCTTGCGGAAAAACAGCGAAGCGGCCGGCTTTGGCCGGTTCAGCTTGGCACGGGTATTCAGATCACCAAAATAATGGGCAGCACCGATACCAATGCCGAATTCCCCCTCCTGTACATAGCCGTCCTGGGCGGATAATCCCAGGGAAAGGCTCAGCGCGAAAGCAGTCAGTATTCTTTTCATAAAGTTTGCAAAATACGGCTTGCACCGTTCTAAACGTTAAAATGCAGCGTTTGGTATTCAAGATAGGATCTTGGAATCAATTCCGCTTATCCAGTCCCCAGGATAATTTATTGCGCAGGGTCTGGAGGAAATTATTTTCGTTCAGCCGGACCAGGCTCAGCATGAAATTTTCCTTACGCACGGCCAGCAGAACATTCTTGTCCACGATTTCCCGCCGCGAATCCAGGGCGCAGATGATCTCGTCGGACCGGCTTTCCACCTCAAAGGATATAATGGTGTTGTCGGGCACCACGATCGGCCGTACGTTCAGGTTGTGCGGGGCAATGGGCGTGAGCACAAAGGAGCAGGCATCCGGGAAAACGATCGGCCCGGCGCAGGACAGCGAATAGCCGGTGGAGCCGGTGGGCGTGGCCAGGATGAGGCCGTCGGCCCAATAAGTATTGAGAAGCTCGCCGTTGAGGTAGGTGTGGACCTTGATCATCGGGGCGGTATCGCGCTTGTGGATGGCAAACTCATTCAGGCCGTAAGGGGTTTCACCGAACAGCGGCAGGTTGGAGTCGAGGTGGATCAGGGTGCGCTTATCTATTATAAAGGAGCGGCGGGCCAGGGCCTTGACGGCAGCCTGCAGCTCATCGCGGCCGATCCCGGCCAGAAAGCCCAGGCGCCCGAAGTTAATGCCTACTACCGGTATGTTCTTGTTGCGGACGAGGGTAACCGTATCCAGCAGGGTGCCGTCGCCGCCCAGGGAAATAACGAAATCGATATCGAAGGTAAGATCGGCCGAACTCGAAAAGGTGGTGGCCCGGTCGGAAATGGAAAGATGCGGCAGCAGCTCGCGGAAGAAGGGCTCAAAAACCACCGGGGTAATGCCTTCATGCTCCAGCTCGTCGAAAAACAATTGCAGGTCCCTTTGCTGGCTTAGTTCCAGTACGCGGCTATAGATGGCTACCTTCAAAATCTAAAGTTTGCTCAGCTTGCTCAGAAGTAATTCTTCCTGTGTAAATATAGGCCGTTTTGTCCTAACGAGTTGAAGCTCCATTCAAACTTAAGGACAAGGTCATAGGCAGTTACCACATCGATGCCGAAGCCGCCGGAATAGAGCATGCGGTTCGATAACCGGTTGTCGCCGGGCTCGGGATCGTATACGTATCCGGTATTGCCGAATACCTTGGCATATATGCGCAGGGGGATGTCGTTCAGCTTTTTGATGCGCTGCGAGGGAATATGGATGGTCGTGTTCACTAGCTGGCGGGCGAAAGCGGTCTTGGCATAGCCCCCGGCCACCCCTTCGATCACGTAGTGCTCGTAGCCTTGCATGGTAAAGTTGTTGTCGTAGCCCATGAACTGCTTCATGATGTAGGGCTGGCGAAAGGGCAGTTTCAGCATGCCGGCCGCGCGCAGGTTGAAAAACGATTTTTCGGACAGCGGCCAGGTACCCGATCCCCGGGCCGAGAGCTGCCAGAGGTTGACGTCCTTGCTGAAACCGCGCTTGGTAAGGCCCAGCTCGCCGGCATAGCCCTTCGTAGGATAGGGAATATAATCGACGTTGAAATGCGAGAGCCGGTAAAAAATCTCGGGAAAGGAAACCACTTTCTGCTGGCGCGAATAAGCCGGGTTCATCTGGAAGATGGTATCGGCCAGGTCCTCGTAGCCGAAGGAAACACCAATGGTATGACGGGTTTTGATGGCACGGCGGTAGTTCAGCTCAAAGAAGGAACGGAAATAAGAATTGACGAACTCATCGTTGACGCGCAGGGCCATTTGCTTGTTGTTCACCGTTTCGTAGCGCACTTCCTTGTTCTTGCCGAAAGAAAAGCCCATGTTCGACGACCAGTGCAGGCCTTTGTCCAGGTAGAGCCCGTTATAGGAGAATGCTACCTGCTTTGTGTGGCCGTTCATGAGGTAAACGGTAAGCTTGTCGTTGCGCCCGGTGGTATTGTTGTGCACCACGCGCAGCCCGTAATTGACGCGCTTCAGGCTCATGTCTTCCTTTACCCATTCGTTGAAGTTGCGATCCACCATGCGCAGGAAGGGCAGCGGAAAAATGTACCAGCGCTCCTTTACCGTTATGTTCACGTATACATCGTAGCCCTGCAGGGAGCCCAGGGCCACCACCACGTCACTGAACAGCCCGGTGTTCATGAGCTGCTGCCGCGTTTCGGCGAACTTCTCCACGAGCTCGCTGAGGGGGTAGGATTCCAGCTCCCGGAAGGAAAGCTCGCGCAGCACGATGTGCGATTTGGTGCGCTGGTTGCCGGAAAGATGGATCTCGCGGATGAGGAAGCGTTTCGTGGTATCAGGGGTTCCGGTAATGCCTTCGGAAGTGGAATAGATAAGCGTGTTGCCGGACATACCGATCTGTGCGGACGTATCCGTTACTGTAAAGAGTACAGCAAGCAAACCTGTCAGACAAAACCGCACTGCATTCATCAGGTATAGAATGATAACGAATTTCTACCGCATTTATGCTAATTTGATACCTGATCTTTTAAAATAGGGGGAGAGGTCAGATCTTGAGGTAATACATCAGGTTATCGTAGTTGGACCTGAGCTCGTTCTCATACACCTCCTCACCAAAGTAGTATTTGACATTGAATTCGTAGCGCTGAAAGGTGCTGATGATGTCGGAAACCTCCATTTTGCTCACGCGCAGGGTCAGCTGCATGACACCGGTTTCGGGATCGTTGTAGGTGTTGAGTTGGGTAATTTGCGCATCATTGGATTCTACAATCCGGTTGATCTCCGAAAAAGAATAGTTGCGGCCTTCAATCTCCAGGACGATGAGGGCGCCCGGCTGGTTGAGGCTCATGAAGTCGGAAGCATTGCGCAGCAGGTCGTTATAGGTAACGATGCCAAGTATCTGCTTTTGATCCACCACCGGAACAATGCTGAGTTTATTCTGCACCGCCACCTGGATGGCTTTAAGGAAATGATCGTTGGCCTGAACGGCAGTACCGCCATCGGAAATCGGCAGCTGCTCCAGCAGGTTTTCGTCGTCGCTGTGCAGCAGCAGCTCTTCGCTCACTATGCCCAGGTACTGCTCGTCTTCCACCACAGGCAGGTGCGCCACATGGTAGTCGTTCATGAGCTGAAGGGCATGATATACTTTATCCTGCCGGTGCAGATAAGGTATGGAATTCGATATGAGGTCGCGGGTCAACATGGATAGCGGCTTTAAAGTTTAGACAGCACCGCCTAGGCAACTGTTGCAGGCTCCGCCAGTTTTTTCAAAAATTTATGTAAGACAACATTGAACTCCTCCGGCACTTCCATCATCGGGGCATGCCCGCACTTGTCGATAAAATGGAGTTCGCTGTTTGGTATTAACCGCTGAAATTCCCGTGCCACGAACGGCGGGGTCACCGTATCGTTGTTGCCCCAGATAAGTAAAGTGGGTTGCTGGATCTGATTCAGCTCATCACCCAGGTTGTTGCGGATGGCGCTTTTGGCCAGGGCAATGATCTTGATGACCTTCAGGCGGTTTTTCGTGATCTCGAACACTTCGTCCACCAGTTCCTTGGTGGCCATGGCAGGATCGTAAAACGTTACTTCCGTCTTTTTCTTAATGTATTCGTAATCGCCTCTTCTGGGGTAGGTATCCCCCATCCCGTTCTCAAACAGGCCGGAGGAACCGGTGAGGATGAGCGATTTGATGCGCTCGGGATGTTTCAGTACATGCACCAGGGCCACATGGCCGCCGAGCGAATTGCCCAGGAGGTGAATTTTATTGTAGTTGCGTGCTTCAATGAATTTGTGTACGAACTTGGCCAGTCCGCCCACAGAGGTATGCAGAATGTCCAGTTCAAAGAGCGGCAGCATGGGCACCACTACTTTATTGTGCTGGCGGAAGTATTCAATCAGGTGCTGGAAATTACTTAAGGCGCCGAATAAGCCATGCAGCAGCACAAGCGGCTCTCCCTCGCCCTCTTCTATGTACCGGAACTTGTCCTGCTGTTTGATTTCGTATTTCATCGATATTCCTCTGATCGCTAAAATAAAGGTTTTGCACTAAACCTGATACAAACTAAACGGTGACAAATATAACAGCGCCCTCCCTTCCTGTATCACCCTGCCGGCACTTTCATACGCGTCTACGGGTATCCTTTAGAAGACCGGAAGGAATGACTCGCTGCCTCCGTCAATCCCGCACGGGCACGCAGGACCGGCCCCCGGCCGGTCAGCTGCTCTTGGAAGATTGGGCCACACCGTCGAAGAAACCTTCCAGCTCGGCGAACATGGATCGGAAAAAAGGAAGCACCACACCCAGCCCGTTGATCACCTTTGGACCCAGCGGTGCAATATAGGGATAGGTTACAGATGCCTGCGCTGTTTCGGGGCGCACCAGACGCAGCCCCTCGGCATAAAACAGCACCACGCTGTACACGAAGAGGTAAAGCAGCATATATAGCACCACGCCGCCCAGCCGGTTCAACCAGCCCAGCAGGGCGAGCTGCAACACTTTTTCCACGGCGCGGGCGCCGATCCGCACCGCGATCACTACCAGGAGGAACACGGCCAGGAACGCCAGCACCGGCAGCCAGCGCTGCGAAACATCGAAGTTCTTTTCAATATATTCTGCGGCCAGGGCCGACAGTTTTACCGCGGCCGCCAGGCCGATAATAAAGGCCAGTACCGAAAATACAGCCAGCACCAGCCCGTTGCGCAGGCCCTTGAACAGGGCCAGCACCAGCAGCAGCAGGGCAATAATATCGAGGATCATGCGGGGTTATTTGGCCAGCAGCTCTTTTACGGCCGCGGAAATGGCTTTGCCGTCGGCACGGCCGGCCAGTTTTTTCGTGGCCAGTCCCATCACCTTGCCCATATCGGCCGGGGAAGAAGCCCCGGTTTCGGCAATAATGGCCTGCAGCTCGGACTTCAGTTCTTCCGCGCCCAGCTGCGCCGGGAGGAACTTTTCAATCACCGCGATCTCTTCTTCTTCCTTGGCTGCCAGGTCCGGACGGTTCTGCGAACGGTAAATATCCAGCGAATCGCGGCGCTGCTTCACGAGTTTTTGCAGCAGCTTCACTTCATCGTCGCCGGATACCGTTCCGCCCGCGCCTTCGGCTGTCTTTGCATTAATGATGGCTGCCTTGATGGCGCGCAGGCCACGCAAAGCCGCTTCGTTCTTGGCTTTCATGGCTTCCTTCATTTCGGACATCACTTTCTGTTCTAATTCCATAGTGAATGGGTGAATAGGTGAATGAGTGAATATGTAGATGAATGGGAGTGATGTGAATCATGTACTGGAAAAGGATAAGTTATCGCATGGTAACCGGACAACCAAGCCACTTCTCATTTCTAATTCCTAATTCCAAATATCCTATCCAGGACCTTCCCCTCAGGTGGCTTTATTCTCAGCGGCCTGTTTCTCCTGGAACTTCTTGTAAAATGTACGGGCAAACTCCTTCATTTCCTCCACGAGCTCCGTGTGCTTCGTGGCGCGCTCATAGGTATCCGCCATGGTCATAAGGGTCTGGTAGTAGAAGTCCGCCATTTCATCCACCATCATTTTCTGCGTCCAGAGGTCGATGCGCAGGGCGGCTTTATCGGCGCCATCCCACAGGGAAAGGATCAGTGCTTTGGCCTGCTGGGGCACACTGGCCGTGCTTTCGGTGGCCTGCCAGCGGATGTCCTGGGGCACCCGGTTGTCGTCCAGCTCTACGTTGATGACTATAGAGGATTGAATCATGTGTTCTTTTTTAGATGCGCGAAGGTAACGGATTTCACCGTTGTGCCGCTTCCTGTACGGCGATCCAGAGCCTGTCGGCTGCGGTCTCCCAGCTCCAGTCCGCTACCGCCGCCCGGCCCGCCCCTATCAGCCGGGCCCGCCGGCGCTCATCCCTGTACACTTCCATCAGGGCTTCGCCCCCATCCTCCGGCCCGAACACCCGCACTGCTTCTTCGCCAAAGCGGGCCGCCGCCGAACCGGATGCCGCCAGTACCGGAACATCGCTGCGGAAAGCAAACGGCGCGTCCTCGGCACCCGCCCCGCCATCACGCAGCCGTACCAGGGCATAAGCAGCGCTGACCAGGTCGGCTTTTACACCGGGCGCCGGGTGCAGCACCTGCACGTCGTCCCGGTATTTGTAAGTGCCGAGGAGGCTTTTCAGGGCTTCGGCCCCGGATCCGGCCGGGCCCGCCAGCACCAGCTTCAACCCCGACTTCTGCCGCTTCTTGAACAGGGAATAGGCTTTCAGCAGGCCCACAAGATCGGGTCCGGCGTTGAGCGGACCGGTGTACAGGAAATATTCCCGGCCCCCGGTCTGCTCCAGCTGAATATCGGCCCGCTCTTCCCAGTCCAAAGCCCCGCCGGCCGGCAGCGCGCGGCCGGTGGCCACCCATCCGCCGGCTGTACCCGCCGGAAGCACCGTGGCCACCGCCCCGGCCTGCCCCGTCAGGGTTTTCAGCCGCGGGCCTTTCAGCCAGCGTTGTACGCCCGCGGGCACGGTTCCCGGAAGGCTGAGCGGACCGTGTCCTTCAAAAGGAAGGAAAAGGCACACAGGCAGGCCTGCTTTTTCCGGCGCCAGCCCGGAAAAGGAAAGCAGCACATCGGCACCCCCCTTGCGCAGCAGCCGGGGTAATGTATAATTGAGCCAGTATTTCCAGAACAGGAAGTGTCGCCCCCGGGGTGCGGTGGTAATCAACTCCCAGTTTCCGGGCGGCATCACTTCTCCGCGGACCCAGGCATAGCCCGACAGGAGGAGAAAGCGGTGCTCCGGGTGCTGCCGGACGAGCCGCGGCAGCACCTCGCGGAAATAATCCGCCTCGGGTCCTTCGGTCCCCGGCTGGATGAAAGGAGTAAGCACGGCGATGACCATGCGGCGAAGGTAGGGAGTGGGAACCGGGAGTTGGGAATTAGGTATTAGGAATTAGCCGATCAGCAGTGTACGAACCTTAGTCCGCACTTTCCAGTTTGCACTCGTTGCTAAAAATA
>DATAGL010001019.1:0-2676 GCA_036263755.1 Chitinophagaceae bacterium
GCACTTAGTGGCCTAAGGAAAAAACGTAAGGAATTTTCTGGGGCAGAAAAGCGGGAATCCGGACAGTAAACCGTTGCTTCGGACGCCAGAGTATGCCTGCGTTTTTTCGCCCCTTCCTACCTCCATTTAATGTTAGAATAAGGCACTTTCGGCAGAGCAGAAGCGGAAGTTTGTCCGGCAATGACCGGAGGAACAAGGTGATGTACGGGCTTGCCCGGATGCGGCAACGCCATCCGGTATCCATACCGGTGTATTGACTGAAATGCAGATTGGGGAAGAAGGATCAGCCGAGTCCCGGCGAATCAGTGGTACTGATGTTCAGCTTTTCCACGGCCAGCTGGGCGGCGATCTGGGAAGCGTCTTTTTTATTGAAAGCTTTCCCCTCGGCAATGATCTTGCCGTTAACGACGGCAGCGATCGTGAACAGGCGGCGGCCGTTTTCCATCTGCTCTTTTACCGTTTCAAATTCGAGCTGCTTGCCGTTCTTGTTGGCCCAGCCGTACAGCTTGTTCTTGTGGTTGATCTCCAGCACCTCCAGGTCGTCCACGAACATATGCGGAATGATGATCCGCTCGCTGACCCATTTGCTGGTCTTCTTGTAGCCTTTGTCGAGGTATACCGCGCCCACGAGTGCTTCCAGGGTATTGCCGAAGATCTGGCTCGTTTTGAGGGAGGCGTCGGACTTGTTGTAAAGAGTCACTTTCTTCAGGCCCATTTTCACCGCGATATCGTTCAGTTGCTGGCGGTTGACCATCTTGCTGCGCATCTCGGTGAGAAAGCCTTCTTCTTTGTAGGGATACCGCTTGAAGAGGTAATCGGCAATAAGGGCGCTGAGGATGGCGTCGCCCAGGTATTCGAGCCGCTCGTTGTTCTCGTCGCTGGTTTCTTTCACCGAGCGGTGGGTCAGCGCAGTCTTGTACAGAGAAGGATCTCCCGGAGAGTAGCCTAAAAGCGCCTTCAATTGTTTCTTGAAGGTTGGATCCGTACGTTTTTTCTTATAGAGGTTTTTCCAGAAATCCACAGGTTTTAAGCTACGACTTTTACGTCAGGTGACAGTGCTCTGTTATAAAATTTATCCATGGCCTGCCGCACGATCAGGCCTGGTACTTCTTGAAGATCACGCAGGCATTGTGGCCGCCGAAGCCGAACGTGTTGCTCAGGGCTGCCCGCACCGTGCGGTGCTCGGCTTTCCAGAACGTGTAGTTCAGCTGCTCCAGGTCGGGATCGTCGGTGAAATGATTGATGGTGGGCGGCACGATGTCGTGCTGCACGCTCATGATGCAGGCAATGGCCTCGATGACGCCGGCGGCGCCCAGGCAGTGACCCGTCATGGATTTGGTGGAGGAGATATTGAGCTGGCGGGCATGTTCCCCGAATACGTCCACGATGGCCTTTACTTCGGCAATATCACCCAGGGGCGTGGAGGTACCGTGCGTGTTGATGTAATCGATATCGGAAGCCTGCATGCCGGCATCGTCCAGCGCCTGGATCATTACGTTTTTAGCACCCAGTCCTTCGGGGTGCGGGGCGGTAATGTGGTGGGCGTCGGCCGTTGCGCCGGCACCCGCGACCTCGCAGTAGATTTTGGCGCCGCGGGCCAGGGCATGCTCCAGTTCCTCGAACACGACCACACCGGCACCTTCCCCCATTACGAAGCCATCCCGCTCCTTGTCGTACGGGCGGCTGGCGGTTTTGGGATCGTCGTTGCGCTCGCTGAGGGCCTTCATGGCATTGAACCCGCCCACGCCGGCTTCGCTGACCACGCTTTCCGAGCCGCCGGTAACGATGATGTCCGCTTTTCCGAGGCGGATGAGGTTGAATGCTTCCATCATCGCATTGGTGGAAGAAGCGCAGGCCGATACCACCGCGAAGTTGGGACCGCGGAACCCGTGGCGCATGGAGATGTGTCCGGCTGCAATATCCAGGATCATTTTGGGAATGAAGAACGGGTTGAAGCGGGGTGTGCCGTCGCCTTTGGCGAAGTTGGTTACTTCTTCCTGGAAGGTGATGAGTCCGCCGATGCCCGAAGCGAAGACCACGCCTACGCGGTCCACGTTGACGTTCTCCTTTTCGATGCCCGCGTCCTTCACTGCCTGGTCGGAAGCGACCAGGGCCGTTTGGGTAAAGCGGTCCAGTTTACGGGCTTCCTTGCGGTCGAGGAAATTCGTGGGATCAAAGTTCTTAATCTCACAGGCAAAGCGGGTCTTGAATTTGGATGCGTCGAACTGCGTAATGAAATCACAGCCGCTTACGCCGTTCCGTAAATTGTTCCAGTATTCCGTAATAGAATTACCCAAAGGCGTAATGGCCCCCATTCCCGTTACAACGATCCTTTTAAATTGCATATAGCCCGTTTCCTATTTTATGTAAAGATAAAACCGCCTTCCCCGTACGGAACAGGTTGAAGGCGGATAACTAAATGATTCCGTATATCGGCATCAACGGAAAAAGTGGTCGAGATTATTTGGCATGCTCTTCCAGATAAGCTACAGCCTGACCCACGGTAGTGATGGTCTCAGCCTGCTCATCAGGAATCGAAATGTTGAACTCTTTCTCAAATTCCATGATCAGTTCAACGGTGTCCAGGGAGTCGGCACCGAGGTCGTTGGTAAAAGAAGCCTCATTGGTTACTTCCGCTTCGTCCACGCCCAGTTTGTCAACTATGATCTTTTTTAC
>DATAGL010001020.1:0-5920 GCA_036263755.1 Chitinophagaceae bacterium
CAGCAGGGGATTCATGCCCAGTTGCTGGGCCTTGGTCGTTAGGGTTTGAAAAAAAGCTTGCTCAGTCATGTACGAATTTTTACAGTTCTCTAATAGAGACAGAAAGGGTGGTTCTTCAAAATTTGCAAGAATTGTTCCGGGTTTAGCCTAAGATGGTGGACGGAGCGGTGGCCTTGTTCAGGATGGAGCGGCAGGGAAAGGCCCTGCAGTTTTGTTCGATTAAAGATATCATTCCCGTGGGGAAGGGCCCGGTTTTAAGGGAAGTTTTTTCCCGATCTTCCGGGATTTTTTCCGCACGGGCCCGGTCGTGCTCCGGGAACGCGTAATTTTACAACAGTCATACCCAGTGCGGGCTGACAGGTATATTAAAGAAAACTTAAAGGGAAAAAAAGGTTCCGTTAAAAGCCCCTCCGACCATTGTTGCAACAATAGAATATTGTAACTTCATCATTCACCAAACGAAAGGAGGTATTCATGACATCTACAGATTATTCATGGACACCATCGGTTAGTTTCGCCTGACCGGGTTACTCCATTCAAATATCTGGGCGCAGTGAAGCGCCGGGCCACTAACACCGTTAGTGGCTTTTTTATTTCGGGAAGATGGAGGCGGATGTGCAAATATGCAAATTGCAGATGTGCAGATGTGCGGATGTGCAGGTGAAGAAGGCATGCGCTGTCTAGTCAGTCCTTTTCCGGTTTCCCGCCACATCCATTTTTTTACCAGCTTCACTCCTGCGCACATCCGCACATCCGCACATCTGCACATTTGCACATTTGCTCATCCTTCCAGCACCCGCCGGCGCACCGTTTCTTTGAGCGAACGGGCCAGGGGCACGGGCCGGCCCGCGCAGGTAACGAAGTGGTGGTCCAGGGCCGTGACTTTCCGGGTATTGACGATATAGGACTTATGGGTTTGCACGAAAAAGGCGGGCAGCCATTCCTGCACCGATTTGAGCGTGGCATGCGTAATGCGCTTGCGGCCGCGGATGTAGAAAGCCACATAATTCTGCATGGCTTCTATATGATCGATATCCTCAATGACCACTCTTTCCAACCCGCCATCGAACTTCAGGAATACGGACTCCTCCCTCCGGGGCGTGCGCGCGAAATAATCCTCGGCCTTCCGCACTGCCTGGCTGAACCGGTCAAAGGATACGGGCTTCAGCAGGTAATCAAGCACCTCGAACTCGTAACCCTGCAGCGCGTACTGCTCATAAGCGGTAATCAGCACCACCCGGGGTGGGGCGGCCGCAGCTTTCAGGAAGTCGATGCCCGAGCGGTAAGGCATTTCAATGTCCAGGAAAAGCAGGTCGGCCGGCTCTTCCCGGAGCAGGGCCTCCAGCTGGGCCACGCTTTCGCAGGCCCCCGCCAGCTGCAGGCCGGGACAGCGGGCGATATAGCCTTTCAGGCCTTTGCGCGCCAGGGGTTCATCGTCCGTAATGATACACCGGATCATGGCTGAAGGGTTTTGATCCGCAGCTCCGCCCTAAAGGTCGTGTCGTTGCGGGAAATTGCTAACCGGTGATCGGTTCCGTAAAGAAGGCTGAGCCGGCGGCGCAGGTTTTCGAGGCCGATGCCGCCCCGGCGTTCCGGCAGATCCGGCGGTACCGAGTTGACCACTTCCAGGCAGATGGCATCCCCGGAAAGGTCGGCGCGGATGTCGAGCCGGTACGCCCCGCCCACGTATTTAAACGCATTCTCCACCAGGGGCAGGAACAGCAGGGGATACATGAGCTGGCGGCCGAGGCCGGGATGCACCTCCACCTGCAGGCGCAGCCGGTCCGAAGCCCTTTTCTGCTGCAGCTGCGTGAAATGCTGCAGGTAGTCGAGCTCCCGCTGCACCGGTACCGGCTGGTGGTGGTCGTACAGCTGGTAGCGCAGCAGGGCCGAAAACGCTTCCACGGTCTGCTTGGCGGCATCCACGTCTTCATCCATCTGGAAATAGATCGTATTCAGCGCATTGAACAGGAAATGCGGATGGTACTGTGCTTTGAGGAACTGCAGCTCCGTCTGCAGCTGCTCGTTGCGGATCTTCTCCAGCTGTACCTGTTGCTCGGCATAGGCCCGGATGTAATGGTTGCCCCGCACGATGGCATAATAAAGGAGTACATACAGGGCGGGAATGAGGTTACCGATCACCAGGTCGTGCAGCTGCATGCCGTCATCGGTAAAGGTAGTGAGGGGAATGAGCACAAGGTTGAGCAGCGCCAGGCAGGCCCCCAGCACGAGGGCAAATTCACGCACCAGCTGCCGCATCCCCGTCTGCATCCGCTGCCGGTTGAAGTGCGCCACAAGGGTGAGCAGCAGCCATTGAAAGGCATAGCTCACCACGAATACGGCAGCCAGCTCAATGGCGTTCGTCTGCCAAGGCCGTTCCCAGGCCCGCTCGCCGGCAGTGGTATCGTTCACCAGGCGGATGCTGATGTAAATGGCCAGTCCGAAAAGGGCCGGGAATCCATATTTTCCAAGCGTGCGCACGGGATCAAGATAGGGTTTTTGAAGGATACAATACAGTGCCGGGCGCTTCCTGCGGAGACAGGGCAGATGCCATAGGGCGGGTCTTCCGGGGCTCGGCCGCCCGGGTACCGAAAAGCAGCCGCATCAGGGCGTAAGGCCGGATGCACAGGTGGTAAAGGGCCAGGCTGACGGCAGCCGTGGCCAATACCGTGAACACATACTTCATTCCGATGGTTTCCGGCGTCCGCACAAAGTAATAAGCCAGCACCACGATCACCGTCTGGTGCAGGATGTAAAACGGGTAGGCGGCATTGTTCAGGTAGGCCAGTGCCGGGTGCGGCCGGTTGAGGTACCGGCGCCCGTAGCCCAGGGCGGTAAACACCCAGAGCCAGGAAGTAACCGGGAACAGGGCAACGAAGCCATAGGTGACCGGGTGGTCCGGGCCAAAGCCGGCCAGTTCACCGGGCTCCAGCCCGTTCCAGCGCAGGTAGGTGATCAGCGCAAAAGTCAGGACAGCCCCGGTAAAGGAAGCCCGCCGGTTCCGTTCCAGGCTTTGCAGCAGGGCCGGTGCCTGCATACAGCAGAACCCCGCCAGCAGGAAAAGCAGCCAGTAAACGAAATAGCAATAGTCGTGGATCAGGTCGTCAGTGCGGGGGAAAAACCGGGAAGTCGCCGTGTACCAGAGCACCGAAGGCACCATCAGCCAGTAGAAGCGCTGGCCGCGGGCCAGTCGCTGCAGTCCCGGAAGGCGGTTCGCGTCGGCCGTACACCATTTGAACAAGGGAGCCAGCAGCAGGTCGTATACCAGCAGGTAGGCAATGAACCAGAGGTGGTGCCAGCTGAAGTTTCCTTCCGGGTAGGGCCCGGAAGTGAAAATGCCTGGATAGAACTGGAAAAAGCTGCCCCGGTACCCTTGCTGCAGGCGTTCCATATAAACCTGCAGGGGTACGACAAACAGCAGCATCCCGGCGGCCAGCGGCAGCAGCAGCCGGCGGAAGCGCAGGCCGATGAAGGCTTTCACGCTTTTGCGCTGCAGCATCACGTGCGTGATGGCGCCGGAAATAAAAAACAGCAGCGGCATCCGGAAGCGGCTGAGCCAGAAATTGAACTCCAGCAGCAGGGGGCTGGTTTCCGCGTTCTTGATATGCCAGTCCCATTCGGCCACGTACGGCATGGCCGCGTGAAAAACGAGTACACCGGCAATGGACAGAAGGCGCAGCCAGTCGAGGTAAGCGAGTCGCATGTTTTGGGTTTTGCGCAAACCTAAACAAGGCCGGGGCGCAGGTCAAACGGCTTTGACGACCGGTCGGTTTTTTTTGATCACCAGTAATCGCTGATAGCGCTGATGATGGGCTGATGACGCTGATGTACTTTTCCCGCTTTTGAACCACGAAGGCACGAAGACACGAAGACGCACAAAGAATTGGGTCAACAGTCAGAGGCCTCCTGCCGTAAACTTATCAGCGCCATCTGTGCTCCATCAGCGCCATCTGTGATTATCTTTGGGCCCATGGAAGAGATGCTGCAGCAAATAGAGTCGTACCGGAGTGAGATTGCCGGCTACCCGATCACCAGCCCGCAGGAACTGGAAGCTTACCGGATCCGGTTTCTGGGAACAAAGGGCGTCGTGAAAGGCCTGTTCGGGGAAATGAAGAATGTGCCGGCCGAGCGCCGCAAGGAGTTCGGGCAGGTACTGAACGAATTCAAGCAGCTGGCCGAAGAACGCTTTGAAACCGGTAAGGCCGTGCTCCAGAACGGCACCGCTGCGCAGAAGCCGGACCTCGACCTGAGCCTGCCCGGCGACCCGGTGCCGGTCGGCAGCCGACACCCTATTACCCTCGTGCGCCGGCGCATCCTCGAGATCTTCAGCCACCTGGGCTTCGCCGTGGCCGACGGCCCCGAGATCGAGGACGACTGGCACAACTTTACGGCGCTGAACCTGCCGGAGAACCACCCGGCCCGCGACATGCAGGATACCTTTTATATTCACCAGCAGCCCGACTGGATGCTGCGTACCCATACCAGCAATATCCAGATCCGGGAAATGCAGAAAGGAAAGCTGCCGATCCGCATCATCTGTCCCGGCCGCGTGTACCGCAACGAAACGATATCGGCCCGCGCGCACTGCTTCTTCCACCAGGTGGAAGGGCTGTATATCGACGAGCATGTGTCGTTTGCCGACCTGAAGCAAACGCTTTATTTCTTCGTGCAGGAACTGTTCGGCCGCAATGTGAAGATCCGCTTCCGGCCTTCCTATTTCCCCTTTACCGAGCCCAGTGCGGAGATGGACATCAGCTGCCTGATCTGCGGGGGCGACGGCTGCCGCCTGTGCAAGCATACGGGCTGGGTGGAGATACTCGGCTGCGGCATGGTGCACCCCAGGGTGCTGGACAATTGCGGGATCGACTCCAATAAATACACCGGCTTCGCTTTCGGCATGGGGATCGAGCGCATCACCATGCTGCTCTACGGCATCAACGACCTGCGGCTGTTCAGCGAAAACGACGTGCGGTTCCTCAGGCAGTTCACGGCAGCGTTTTGAGGTACGGTGTAGGATGTACGGTGTACGGTGTACGATGTGTGCGATTGACGATTGACGATTGACGATTGACGAAATAATTTTGGGGCTACCCAAGTTACAATATATCCTTTGCGTCGTTGCGGCCCTTAGCGCCTTTGCGTGCAACCATCCCGTAATCCGAATCGGGCTAATCCGTTCTAATCGTGTCCATCCGCGGTTACCCGATTCCCGCCGCTCCTTCTGTTGCGGGCGGTTTGGGGAAGTCGTCCTGGGAGCCCGGGTTTTCAAGGTCCAGCTGGGGTGCGTTCTTCGGAGGCTTTTCCGTTCCTCCTTCATTTGCGTTGCGGATCAGGAGCCAGGCAGCTGCCGCTGCCACCAGGGCGCCCAGCCCGATCAGCCATGTTTGCTTTCTGTTCATATGCCGGTCTTTATGTTGTGGATTCAGCTAAAATTACACCAGCCCGGGAAGGAGACCTATTTTTGATGTACGATGGGGGATGTAAGATGTACGATGTACGTTCTCTGATTGCTCAACCCCAAACCACAAACCCCAAACTATAAACCCTCCATGTCTTTTTCCAAGATCTGCATCGCGGGCGCCGGCACCATGGGTGCGGGCATTGCCCAGGTAACTGCTGCAGCCGGGTACGACACCCTGCTGTTTGAAGTGAATCCCACCGTGCTCGGGGCGGCGCAGGCCCGGATCGAAGCCGAAGTGCGGCGGCTGGCGGAAAAAGGAAAGATCACCGCCGAAGCGGGGCGGGAGCTGCTGGGTCGAATCCGCTACACATCGGAGGTAAGCGACTGCCGGGCGGACCTTATTATTGAGGCCATCATCGAAAAGGAAGAAGCGAAGACCGCTCTGTTCCGGGCCCTGGCCGAAAGCAACGGCCCCGCCACGGTGCTGGCTTCCAACACGTCTTCCCTTTCCCTCAGTGC
>DATAGL010001021.1:0-7704 GCA_036263755.1 Chitinophagaceae bacterium
GGTCCGAACCGTTCAAAACTGCGGGGCGTCAGCAGGTAAACAGCTGCCGGGGTTTCGCGCAGGCGCCGGTTCTGTTCAAAGGCCCGGACAATAACGGAATCCAGGGAGGTGACAGGCACCGTATCGGTCTGTGCCCGTAGCATAGGAGCGAAGGGCAGGGAGGTCAGCAACAGGATCCAGCGCAGGTTCATAACGGCAAGGGTGTTGAATGGCACAATTCCTGCAAATTAAAGGGTAATTCATAACCATTAAAATTTACCATATGTCAGGCAGAGGCGACAACAATAAGAACGGCAGCAGCGGACGCGGCGCCAGCAACCAGAGCAATCAGCCTTTCGGTTCCAACCCCGACATGGGCAAGTCCAATACAGGACGGTCTCAGAAGGAAGGGCAGGCTTCGCGGCCCCAGGAGAAATCCCTGGACCAGTCGTCCAACCGCAACCGCAGCACCAAGGGCGATAAGAGCTGATAAACAAAAACGGCATGGGAAGGGCTGCCTGCGGGCGGCCCTTTTTTCGCTTTTTCTTTCAACTGTAAACCGGAAAACCCGTTGCGCATTGTTGCCATATCGGATACCCATTGCCGCCACAGAAGCCTGAAACTACCCAAGGGGGATGTGCTGGTACATGCCGGTGATATCACCAACCGGGGACAGGAGGCGGAAGTAAAGGATTTCCTGAAATGGTTTGCCGTGCAGCCTTTTTCCCATAAAGTCTTTATCGCCGGCAACCACGATTTTTTCCTCGAACGGGCCCGGCCCGACACCATTGAGAAACTGATTCCGGCCGGAGTTACTTACCTGAATGATTCCGGCACCTGCATCGGCAACCTGCACATCTGGGGAACTCCGGTAACACCCTGGTTTTATAATTGGGCCTTTAACCGGCAAAGAGGACAGGCCATCCGGGAGCACTGGAAAAAAATCCCCGCAAATACCGACCTTCTGATTACCCATGGACCACCCTTTGGAATCATGGATGAAGTGCTGCATGAAAAACATGCCGGCTGCCGGGACCTTCTGAGCCGGGTGCAGGAGATCCGGCCGAAAGTGCACCTGTTCGGACACATCCACGAAGGTTACGGGCAGGTACAGAAGAACGGCATACTCTATATCAATGCTTCGGTGGTCAACGAAGCCTACGAGCTGACTCATCCGCCTGTGGTCTTTCAGCTCGAACCGGCTCTTTTATAATAACGGGGATAAGGCATGCGCCTTTTGGCGGAATTCGCTTATTTTACAGCGACCAATCACAATCAACCTTTTCATGGACCAGAAACTGCTTATGATGCTTCCGAACCTCCAGCCGGAAGAACTTTATGCCATACAGAACCTTTTTCAGGAGATGAGTGAATCCCAGCAGCAGCAATTCATTATGCTGTATCAGGGCCGACGCAAGGAACAGCAGACCATCACGCTGCTCACACTGGTCGGATTTCTCGGCTTTGCCGGACTGCAGCGGTTTGTGCTGAATGAAGTCGCCTGGGGCGTACTGTATTTTCTCACTGCAGGTTTCTGCTTTATCGGAACGATTTACGACCTGTTCAATGTCCGCCGCATGACCACCGACTTCAACCTCAAGCAGGCTTACGAAGCAGCAACGATGGTGAAGATGTACCACCGGTGATCCGGTTACTTACCAATAGTATAATGTGAATTAATAGTTGATCAGTTGACTGGTTGACAGAGTTGATAAAGTATAAAAAACAGTTCAACTTGTCAACTGATCAACGGATCAACTTCCCATGAATTTTTTTCTTCGCTGATATATCACATCCCCAATACAGTTTTCAGCTTCATATAGCCGCTCCGGGAAACCGGTACCTGGGCGCCTGATTTAAGAATGGCCAGGTGGCTTTCCTTTTCGTAGGGTTCAATACGGGTGATCTCCGTTACATGGATGATGTACGACCGGTGCGTACGGACAAACAATTCGCTGTCCAAAGCCTTTTCAAAAAAACCCAGGGTTTTATTCTTCAGGAAGGCGCCTTCCTTGGTCCATACTTTTACATAATCATCGGAAGCTTCCAGGTAATGCACTTCGTGCACGGGAATGATGCGGATCTTGCCCCCGGTGCGTACCACAATGCGTTCTGACTGTGCCGGTATATTGGGTTCCTGCTGCAGGATCGTTTGCGGATGTTCCTGCTGCTGGGTCTTCTGCTGCAGGAAGCGGGCCCAGGCCTTGTCGAAGCGCTCCTGGCTGAAGGGCTTGAGCAGGTAGTCCACGGCATTGGCTTCGAATGCGCGGATGGCATATTCGTCAAACGCTGTGGTAAAAATGACGGGAGGCGGCTGCTCGATCAGTTCCAGCATTTCAAAGCCGGTGATCTTGGGCATCTGCACGTCCAGGAACACCAGGTCGGGCGGATCGGTCATAATGGCTTTAACACCTTCGAAGCCGTCGCCGCATTCTCGGATCTGTTGCACTTCGGGGCGTGCCTGCAGGTATTCGCGCACAACCATGCGGGCAAGGGGTTCATCATCGATCAGCAATACGTTCATGATTGGGGAATTTTTACGGTGGTGGCAAAACGGCCGTCTTCCGCCCGGGTTACCAGGAGGTCGTTGCGGGCAAAAAGCAGGTACAGGCGCCGCTGCACCGAACGCAGCCCGAAGCCGGTGCCCTGCCGGGGGCGCGTAGTCTGCGGATCATACGGATTTTCCACCTGCAGGTGCAGCAGTCCTTCGTTCATACGGCCACTGATCCGGATGGTTACGGCTTCGGTGGTATCATACAGGCCGAATTTAATGGCATTTTCCACCAGTGGCTGGAGCAAAAGGGAGGGAAGTCTTGCCGCGCAGGCCTGCTCATCGCAGCGGATCTCCGTATCCAGCCGGTGGCCGAAGCGAACCTTTTCGATCTCCAGGTACAGCTGCAACTGCTGCAATTCCTCTTCCAGGCTCGACCACTGGTGTTCATCGCGGCGCAGCGTGCCGCGCAAAAAATCCGACAGCTGGTGCACCATGGTGCGTGCCCGCTGCGGATGCAGACCGATCAGGGCATTGATGGAGTTCAGGCTGTTGAACAGAAAGTGAGGCTGCAGCTGCTGGCGCAACAGGTACAGCTCTGCATCTTTGGCCAGCCGCCCGGCTTCTTCTTGCCGCTTTTCATAGTCCCGCTGGTCCTGCAGGTGGTAATAGATCACGCTCAGGAGGGTATTGCACCCGATAATGAGAAAACCAAACATCAGCCGCACCGGCCCGGACAAGGCATAGAAATGCTGGAATGCTTCGTTGCTGCCCAGCACAAACGGAATGGTTATGCTGCAGAGCACATACCAGATGATCGTCAGCACACTGGTAAGCGCCAGGAGGAATACGGCGCTTTGCCGGCTGGGCATGTAAAATCCAAGGATGTTCGATACGAGTATACAGACCGATAAGAGCAGCGCATTGGCAATGGCACTGTCCAGGGCTGCCAGGTGCAGGGGCAGCAGGTACCAGTGTACCAGAGCGGCATGGAACAACATCCAGACCAGCCAGCTGACCAGGAACCAGTTGCGGAAACGCGGAATGCTTAACGGGGTTGACAAGGCGCTTAATGAAGAGGGGTCAGGTGAAGGGATTTCTGCTGCCGGATATCTTCCGCCTTGGCGTGCACCAGTTCCGTATAGTTATACGCATCATCTACCTCGTTGATCCGGGAGTGCAGCTCGGCACCGTCGATCAGGGCCAGGGGATAAAGTTCACTGACATCAATGAATAACCAGCGGACCAGCTGCTGGCGGTCGTTTTCGAACGTTTCCTGGCCGGACTGGCCTAAATGGACGGCTTTCTGGTAAGCATCCTCGGTGGTATCTGCAGCTACCAGCCGAAGCTGCTCATCGAATTGAGGAGTATGTTTTCCTTCCCCGCAAATGATCCGGAAAACGAGTTTGGCCATGAACCATTTCATAAAATCCTTTTTAATCAGGTTAGTGCGACTTTAGTACGTTTTCAATAGCTGCGGATATCGATACCTCCGAACAGGCAGGTGCCCTGGAGCAGGATCACTTTTTCCGGGCGGGCGAGGTCCCCGGTGATCTGGCGCTTATCATCCACGCCGCCGAAGATGGCCACCACTTCGTTCTGCACGTCCCAGGTAGGCGGCACAATCAGCTTCGTGCCCCCGAAGATATTGGTACATTCCACAACCACCCGGTTCCGGAAATCGGCCTTAGTCAGGTTCACTTCCGAGCCGCCCATGACATTGACGATCTCTCCGCCCCGGAAATTCTTGGACAACACGATCTTTTTTACGCCACCGAAGACGGATGTGATATCCACATAATCGGAAGGATCGGCGGACGCATCGGTTTCATCCGCTTCCCGGGGCAGGGTGTTTACGGAAGAACCGTGTTTGGTGCATGCGTTCCAGTGGCTTTTGGAACGCGGCTTCAGGATGATCCAGAGGCCGGCCGTCATGATGAGCACCGGCCAGGCGAAGCGCTGCACGTGAATATGAGGGTAAAGTTTATCTACCAGGAAAACGGCTCCTACGAGCCCGAGTGGTATCCACCCACCGGGGCGGAATCCCTCTTTCAGGGCACCAATGAGGCTGAACCCGATAAGGAGCACGGGCCAGGTAAACAGCCAGTGCGGGAAGAGTACCCCGGTCTGCCGCAGCAGGAGCACGGCACCCACGGCCAGGATAAACAGCCCGACCCAGATGTGGCTGCGGTTGCGGCCTGGCTGCGTTCCTTCCGCACCCTGGTGCGGTGCGGTGGCAAATTCCGGTGCAGGTTGTTCGTGTTTCATAAGGCAAAGAAACACCGGCCCGGGGGAAGGGGCAACAGGTGAGGGGAGGAGCAGTACCGTTTTCTCGGTAAGGGAGGGTTTTTTACCGGCAAAAAAGTTTGGGCGCCGCCGTTTCCTGATTCTCGTGGGTCCCTTTACTCCGGTCTGAAACTGCAGGGCACCCACGAACATTTCTTTTATCCTTCGTCCTGAAAGAGCCGGAAATCCGTTCCGTCATTCCGCTGAAAGCCAATGCAGGTATAAGAAACGTCATTCTGTCAGCAGATCGTCAAATGGCAATTTTAACGGTGCAAAATGGAAGATTCCCCCTACCTTAGCCGCTTATGACAGTAGAACAGATCGAAAATTTTTTAGATAAGGAAACGATACCGCAAGGAAAAGTCATCCGTTTCGAATTGAAAAAAAGAAACCCGATCCGCGGATTGATTGTAAAAGGGAAAGACTACCAGGAACTGAAAGGGAAGAATTTCTGGCGAATTGTCACCCTGACGCATATGAACGAGTACAACAAATCGCAAAACATCAACCTCGCGAAGATTTTCAGTGGAACGGAATTTGCCAAGCTGAGCCTGGTGAACAACAAGCCGGAAGAATAAGGAATCACCCTTTGTTTTTCGTACCGTGCCCCCGCATGGCCTGCGTTTTATTGCCCCGGATTCAGATCGCCCTGCCCTTTCATCCTGTTTTTTATCGTTTCCAGGATCTGCACTGCGTGCACCCTGGAATTTTCAATAAACAGCCGGTGGGTGTTCATACCCCCGCAAATGACCCCGGCCAGGAAAAGGTTCGGCCGGTTCGTTTCAAATGTGTTTTCATTATAAAACGGCTTGCGCACCGCATCTTCACTGAGCCGGATGCCTGCCTGCTCCAGGAAGGAGAGGTTCGGCTGGTAACCGGTCATTGCCAGCACCCAGTTGTTCTCCACGGTTACCAGTCCTTCGGGCGTCAGGATATCCACTGCTTCCGGCCGCACAGCCTGAAGCTCTGAATAGAAGAAGGCCCGGATGGATCCTTCCCGGATCCGGTTCTCAATGTCCGGTTTTACCCAGTATTTTACCCGCTCGCCGATCGACCCGCTCCGGATCACTATAGTGACCTCGGCACCTTTCCGCCAGGTTTCAAGGGCAGCATCCACGGCTGAATTATTGGCCCCCACCACGACCACCTTCTGGAAGGCGTAATAATGCGGGTCGTCGTAGTAGTGCTTTACCTTTGGCAGTTCTTCACCGGGAATGTTCAGGAGGTAGGGAATATCGTAAAAGCCGGTGGCAATGATGACGAAATCGGCGGTATACACCGACCGGCTGCTGTTCACTTCGTACCGGATGGGCGCTTCCTGCAACAGTCTTACGCCATTTACCGCCTCAAAAAGATGAATGCGCAACCGGTTGTCGCCTGCTACCCGGCGGTAATACTCCAGTGCCTCGGCCCGCACCGGTTTGGCGTTGTTGGAAACAAAGGGCGTACCACCGATCTCCAGCCGCTCGGAAGTGGAAAAGAAAGTCATGTTCACCGGGTAATGGTAAATCGAATTGACCAGCGTGCCCTTTTCCAGGACCAGGTAGTCTACCCCGGCCTTCTGGGCCTCCAGCGCACAGGCGAGTCCGATCGGTCCGCCACCGATTATGATCAGGGAATAATGCCGTTGCTCCAAATGAAATCCTTTCCGGCAAAAATAAGCCGGTGTTCGTTTCGGACCGGCGGTTTGTTTGGAGCCGAATTGGAATAATATAGTATAGTTAGAGTAATGGATGGCAGGAATATTCCAAAGCGTCAGCCGCATCAACGCCTGCAGCACACCACCATCCGGTCTGTTATCTTTCAATACATTTGCTTCAGATTAAAACGATTGCTATGTCTAAAAATGTATTTCTGGTTTCGATGGCGCGCACGCCCATCGGTTCATTTAACGGGGCCCTCGCCGCCGTTACCGCACCCCATCTGGGAGCCGCCGCCATCCGCGCAGCAGTGGAGCGTGCCGGCATCCGGCCCGACCAAGTGCAGGAAGTGTATATGGGCAATGTGGTTTCGGCCAACATTGGCCAGGCCCCTGCCCAGCAGGCTTCGCTGCTTGCCGGGATTCCCGAATCGGTCAACTGTACAACCGTCAATAAGGTTTGTGCCTCGGGCATGAAATCCATCATGCTGGGTGCCCAGAGCATCCGCTGCGGCGACAACGACATTGTTGTGGCTGGCGGAATGGAAAGCATGAGCAACATTCCCTACTACCTCGAAAAGGCAAGGAACGGCTACCGGCTCGGTCATGACAAGATCATTGACGGACTGATCCGGGATGGCCTCTGGGATCCCTACAAGGACTACCATATGGGCAATGCGGGGGAACTGTGCAGCACCACGTACAACATTACCCGCCAGGACCAGGACGATTTTGCCAAGGAAAGCTACGAGCGGGCCCGCAGGGCCTGGGAAGCCGGCTGCTTTCAAAAAGAGATCGTAGCCGTGGAAGTGCCGGGGAAAACTCCGGTCCTGATCGCAGAAGACGAAGAATACAAAAAAGCGAACTTCGATAAGATGGGCAACCTGAAGCCTGCCTTCCTGAAAGAGGGCACCATCACGGCAGCCAACGCTTCCAAGATCAATGACGGTGCTGCTGCGGTGGTCTTGATGAGCGAAGAGAAAGTAAAGGAACTGGGCCTGCAGCCGCTGGCCCGCATCGTGTCGTATGCCGATGCCTCCCAGGCACCCGAATGGTTTACCACCACCCCGGTCAAGGCCATGCAGAAGGCCCTGGATAAAAGCGGCCTTTCGGTTGGGGAGATTGATTTCTTTGAAGTGAATGAAGCGTTTTCCTGCGTGGCCATTATCAATGCCCGCGAATTGAAGATCCCGGTAGACAAGCTGAATGTCTGGGGCGGGGCAGTAGCTCTCGGTCATCCCATCGGATGCAGCGGAGCCCGCATCACCATTACCCTGGCCTCCATCCTGCAGCAGCAGGGCGGCCGATA
>DATAGL010001022.1:0-2338 GCA_036263755.1 Chitinophagaceae bacterium
CGTTATGAAAAAGAAAGTACTGGTGCTGGTCCTGGCTGCCCTGGTCACCGGTGCAGCCGCAACCGGGCAGGCAAGGCTGGTGGAAAAGGTCGGGCGCACCGGAACGGAACTCGTGATCCCGTACGAAAAATACCTCCTTCCCAACGGAATGACCGTGATCCTGCATGAAGATCATTCCGACCCGGTCGTGCATGTGGATGTGACCTACCATGTAGGCTCCGCACGCGAGGAGATCGGCAAATCGGGCTTCGCCCATTTTTTCGAGCACATGATGTTCCAGGGTTCCGATCATGTGGCCGATGAGCAGCATTTCAAAATTGTCACGGAAGCCGGGGGCACTCTCAACGGCTCCACCACCCGCGACCGCACCAATTATTTCGAAACCGTGCCGGCCAACCAGCTGGAGAAGATGCTCTGGCTCGAAGCCGACCGCATGGGCTTTCTGCTGGATGCCGTGACCCAGAAAAAATTCGAAGTGCAGCGGGCGACCGTTAAAAACGAGCGGGGTCAGGGCGTGGACAACGTACCGTACGGGCTGGCCGCCGAAAAGCGCAGCGTGGCTCTTTACCCCTACGGTCATCCGTATTCCTGGCTGACGATCGGCTACGTGGAAGACCTCGGGCGCGTGAACGTGAACGACCTGAAAAACTTTTTTCTCCGCTGGTACGGACCCAATAACGCCACACTCACCATCGGCGGCGACATCCGGCCGGCCGAAGTGCTGCAGCTGGTGGAAAAATATTTCGGCTCCATACCCCGCGGTCCTGAAGTGCCTAAGGCCACCCTGAAGCCGGTGCAGCTGGAAGGCGACCGCTATACTTCCTATGTGGACAATTACGCCCGTGTGCCGCTGCTACTGGTCACCTACCCCACGGTACCGAATTATCATAAAGACATGGCCGCCCTGGCCTGCCTGGCCCAGGTGATCGGCCAGGGACGCAACTCGGTGCTGTACCAGCACCTGGTAAAAAAGCAGCTGGCCCTGCAGGCCAGCGCCAGCAGCCAGCTTTCCGAGCTGGCCGGTGAGTTTTCGGTGCAGCTGATCCCGCTGCCGGGCAAGTCGCTCGCCGAAATGGAAACGCTGTACCGCGCGGCCCTTGACTCCTTTGAAAGAAGGGGCATCACCGAGGAAGACCTGCAGAAGTTCAAGGGCGGACAGGAATCGGCCCTCATCAACGGGCTGCAGAGCGTGGGCGGCTACAACGGGAAAGTGGCGCAGCTGGCCGCTTTTCAGACCTTCACCGGCAACCCTAACCAGATCGGCACCCTGCTGGAAGCCTATACCTCACTCACCCGGGAAGACGTGATGCAGGCCTACGAAACGTACCTGAAAAACAAGCCGGCCGTTTACCTGAGCGTGCTGCCCAAAGGCCAGGAGGCCCTGGTGGCCCGCGCGGATAATTTCGAGCGCGATACCACCGGCTACACGGCCCCCGGCTACGGCTATGCCGGGCTGAAATATGTAAAGCCGAAGGATAACTTCGACCGCAGCCGGATGCCCGGCAATGGTCCGAACCCGGTGGTTACCGTGCCCCAATTCTGGAAGAAAAGCCTGCGCAACGGGGCCAGGGTGATTGGCGCGGCGAACCGGGAGATCCCGATGGTGGCCCTTTCCATGACCATACCCGGGGGCCACCTGGCACTGGCCGGCCAGCCGGAGAAAGCCGGGCTGGCCTCGTTCTTTGCCCAGATGATGAACGAGGATACGAAGCTCCATACCGCCGAGCAGCTCGCCGTGGAGCTGCAGAAGCTGGGTTCTACCATCACCATCACCAGCGGTACCGACGGCATCACGTTCAATGTACAGTCGCTGAAAAAATATTTCGCAGCCACGCTGGCCCTGCTGGAAGAGCGCCTGCTGCAGCCCCGGTTCACCGAAGATGCGTTCACCCGCATCCGGAAGCAGCGGCTGGAGTCCTTCAAGATCGGCCGGTCACAACCGGCGGCCGTAGCCGATGCCGTGTTCGCCCGGATCAGCTTCGGCCCGGATCATATCCTCGGACTGGATAAGGAGGGCACCGAAACTTCAAATAAAAAGCTGACGCTTGCCGACATCCAATGGTATTATGAAAACTACCTGACCTCGGTGGATACCCGCGTAGTAGTGGTGGGGGACATCACCCAGGCCGAAGTGCTGCCGAAGCTCGCCTTCCTGGACAAGCTGCCGAGGAAAAAGATCGTGCTGGTGCCCCCGCCCCCGCCGCCGCCGGTGGCAAAGACCAGGGTGTTCCTGGTGCATGTGCCCAAGGGTGCGCAAACAGAGTTCCGGGTAGGCAATGCCCTTCCGATGACCTACGATGCCACGGGTGATTATTACAAAGCCAACCTGCTGAACTTC